>JBKJVA010000267.1:0-13268 GCA_046589675.1 Usitatibacteraceae bacterium | reverse complement strand
CTGGGCTTTGGCGCGGCAGGCGTGAGCAGCACCGAACATATTGATTTCTACTTTCTGGCCTTGTTTGGTGTGGCCACCTTGCTCGCGGTGTCGACGGCCGCGCGCTTCTTCGCCGTATCATGGCTGGGCGAGCGCGTGACGGCTGACATCCGCAACGCCGTCTACCGCCATGTCGTCACGCAGAGCCCGCAGTTTTTCGAGATTACCCGTAGCGGTGAGGTGCTCTCCCGCCTGACGACCGATACCACCCTTATCCAGTCGTTAGTCGGCACCAGCATTTCGATGGCGTTGCGCAATGCGTTGCTGTTCGCAGGTGGCCTTG
Organism: Usitatibacteraceae bacterium; assembly: GCA_046589675.1. Classification (GTDB taxonomy): domain Bacteria; phylum Pseudomonadota; class Gammaproteobacteria; order Burkholderiales; family Usitatibacteraceae; genus UKL13-2. Next base: position 12,946 of record JBKJVA010000267.1, on the reverse strand, counting down.
GCATGATGTTTTTCACCAGCGTCAAGCTCGCCTCGATCATCATCGTGCTGCTGTTCGTGACCATCCTGCCGATCATTCTCTATGGTCGGCGCGTGCGTGCGCTCTCGCGTGATTCACAGGACCGTATCGCCGATGCTTCTGCCGTGGCCGGCGAAATCCTCAATGCGATGCCGACGGTGCAGGCTTACACGCACGAGAAAATCGAAGCCGACCGCTTTGGCGCATCGGTTGAGCGCGCCTTCACCACTGCCATCCGCCGCATCCGTGCCCGCTCGGTACTCACGGTGCTGGCAATCGTGCTGGTGTTCGGTGCCATCGTGTTTGTGTTGTGGTTGGGCGCGCATGCCGTTATTGAGGGCACCATGACGGGCGGGGAACTCGGCCAGTTCATCCTGTATTCCGCCCTCGTTGCCGGGGCGGTGGGCGCGTTAGCGGAAACGCTCGGCGAAGCGCAACGCGCGGCGGGTGCCACCGAGCGCTTGCTCGAGCTGATGGCCGAACGCTCGCCCATTCAGTCACCCGAAAAGCCGCTTGCATTGCCGCCGCGCACGCAGATGGGTGCATCGCTCGCGTTGCAGGACGTCAACTTTAACTATCCCTCGCGCCCGCAGTCGGCATCGTTGTCGAATTTCAACCTCACCGTCGAAGCGGGCGAAACCGTCGCCGTGGTCGGGCCTTCGGGTGCGGGTAAGACCACACTCTTTCAGTTGCTGCTGCGTTTCTACGATCCGCAGCGTGGACGAATCACACTCGATGGCATCGAGATTCGTGATCTCGACCTGCACGTATTGCGGGACGCGATTGGCATCGTCCCGCAAGACACCGTGATCTTCGCCGCTGATGCCATGGCCAATATTCGCTATGGTCGCGTCGACGCCACTGATGAAGAGGTTATCGCGGTTGCCAAGATGGCGGCAGCGCATGAGTTCATCGAAAAGCTGCCCGAGGGCTACCAGTCGTTCCTGGGTGAGCGTGGCGTGCGGCTTTCGGGCGGCCAGCGCCAGCGCATCGCCATCGCGCGTGCGCTGCTGAAGAACCCGCCATTGCTGTTGTTGGATGAAGCGACCAGTGCGCTCGATGCTGAATCAGAACGTCTGGTGCAAGGCGCACTCGAGGCCGCGATGGCCGGACGCACCACGCTGGTCATCGCGCACCGACTGGCGACGGTGCAAAAAGCGGATCGCATAATTGTGCTCGACGAAGGCCGACTGGTCGAGACAGGCACGCATGTATCCTTGATTGCCCAAGGCGGCATCTACGCCAATCTCGCCGCGCTTCAGTTTCACGGCGGCGGCCGCTAGTCGGGCCAGTTGCCCGAATGATCGCTCGAGATGCCTCGCGTGCCTGGGTACGACGGTTAAAACCTATGCCAAGGTGCGAACCGACTTTTCCCGGTCCCATTGGCGGGTTTTGGCTGCAGCAATAAAAGCCTCCTGGTCGGCGGTACTCACAACGCCGGCATCCTGTCCGATGTTCGCTGCTGTCAACAGCGTCTGTCCGCCGTTATCGATGGCGATGGCCTTAAGATGACCGAACGCATCGCGCACGAAGTCGATCGCTGCGCCTTCACTTGAAAGTGCCTTTGCGCCCTTGTCGGAGAGGATGATGGCGATGGCGTCGAATAGCACCGAAGGCGTGCCGGCCAGCTGTCCATCTGCGGCCAGCATGGAGCCATCGGCAAGCTTGGCACCACCAACTTTGGGTGCGACGATCTTTACGCTGGCACCCGCCTTGGTCGCGGCTTTCTTGATTTTCGTGATGGTCGCGCCGTCTGAACCATCCGCAATCAGGATGCCAATGCAGCGCCCCATGAGTGTATTTTTCATCTTGCCGATAATTTGCAATGCCGGTGAGGGCGCCATTTTCCGTACCGGCGCAGCCGCCACCGGTGCATCGGGCATTTTCTCGAGGCCCAGCCCGCCCGCCACGCGTTTGGCGAGGTCCGCTTCGATGTGCCGCAGATGCCCGACCATCGCCTCACGCACGTGCACATGTTCGACCTTGGAAAGTTCAAACACCAACGCCGACGCAATGTGAGCCTGCTCATACGCGGTTTGGCTGAGATAGAACTGCCGCGCCTGGCTGTAGTGGTCTGCGAAGCTGTCGGCACGAATGCGGCCCTTGTCGCCGGATTCAGTGACTGCGGCGCTATGAAAGCCTTTGACGGGCGACTCGCGCGGGGAGTTTTCGGACAGTGAGCTGGGCTCATATGCGACACGGCCGACCGGCTGTGCCATTTGCATGTGTCCGTCGCGCTGATGATTGGCAAATGGACACTTGGGCGCGTTCACCGGGATCTGGTGAAAGTTTGCAGAGCCCAGACGTGAAAGTTGCGTATCCAGATAGGAGAACAAGCGGCCTTGCAGTAGTGGATCATTCGAAAAGTCGATACCCGGCACGACATGCGAGGGGCAGTAAGCAACCTGCTCGGTGTCGGCAAAGAAATTGTTTGGCCAGCGGTTCAGCACCATCCGTCCGATCACTTGCAGGGGTACCAGCTCTTCTGGAATGAGCTTGGTTGCGTCCAGATGGTCGAATGGAAATGCGTCTGCTTCCGCTTGCGTGAAAAGCTGAACCGAGAATTCCCACTCGGGGAAATTACCCGCCTGAACGGCCTCGAACATGTCGCGGCGATGGAAGTCCTGATCGGCACCGGCAAGTTTGCAGGTTTCATCCCAGATTGTGGATTGCAAGCCGAGCTTGGGCCGCCAATGGAATTTGACAAAGGTGGATTTGCCATCCTCGTTGATGAGCCGGAAACTATGCACGCCGAAACCCTCGATCATGCGCAGCGACCGGGGCAGGGTACGGTCTGACATGATCCACATCACCATGTGCATGGCTTCGGGGGTGAGTGAAATGAAGTCCCAGAAGGTGTCGTGCCCGGTTGCCGATTGCGGAAAGCCGCGGTCGGGTTCCATTTTTACGGCATGGATGAGGTCGGGGAATTTGATCGCGTCCTGAATGAAAAATACCGGGACGTTGTTGCCGACCAGGTCCCAGTTGCCCTCCTTGGTGTAAAACTTGACCGCGAATCCGCGCACATCGCGCGGCGTGTCTACCGAGCCTGCGCCACCGGCGACTGTCGAGATGCGCGTAAATACGGGCGTCTTCTCGCCTGTCTCAGTGAGTATTTTTGCGGTAGTGAATTTTTTCAATGAGGTAGTCAGCTCGAAAAAGCCATGCACACCCGTCGCGCGCGCGTGCACGATCCGTTCGGGAATTCGTTCGTGATCAAAATGGGTAATTTTTTCGCGAAGGATGAAGTCTTCGAGAAGTGTTGGACCGCGTGGATTGGCCTTGAGCGAGTTTTGATTGTCGGCAATTGGCACGCCCTGGTTGGTCGTGAGCGCAGGATGCGCGCCACCGGCGATTTGGTGCAGCTCACCCCCGCTGGCATGCGGCGCTTCACCTTTTGGGGTCGTGCCATTTTTAAGTTTGCGTTTGCTGGTAAAAGTGGAGGCTGCTTTTTTGCTCATGATCGATCTCCTTGACTAGTGGGGCCGAACCGGCGTGCATTTTTATCGCTGCTGGACGGTGTGTGATTGGCACGCAATTAGTTGCTTGATCATATGTGGTCCTGGGGCGGTCGTCTGTGCGGGTGCGCACACTAAGGATTGGTTCACACCTGCGCCCTGGAAAACGGTGGATTGCGAAATTGATCTTCGTCCTGGCGGCATTTTTCGCACCGTGATGCGCTCATCGGAGGGGCAGGAGTTTCCAAACGTCGGCTGTTACCTTGAAATTATCACGAACGAAAAGCTCGTCTGGACCAATGCCCTGGTACCGGGCTTCCGACCCGCCAATCCGTCCGTCGTTGATGTTGCCGATTGCGGGGTGATCATCTTCACAGCGGCGATTTCGCTTGAACCGCACGGCAACGGGACCAGGTACACCGCACTCGCCATGCACAGGGACGAGGAGGGCTGCAAAAACACCAGGAAATGGGCTTTGACGATGGATGGGGCAAGGCGCTCGATCAACTTGTTGCGCACATGAAGAAAATGCAGGCAGCCTTAGGCAAGCCGAATTAACAGTCTCGTTTTATTTTATTGTGCTACAGGGCACCACAATGGTTGCGCGTCTCGATTCAAGTGGTTTTCGGGCCGGCGAGAAGCATGGCCTTCTGGTATGCCGGGCGTGACTCGATACGCTGCAGGTAGGCCAGAAGATTCGGATAGGGCGCAGTGTCGACGTCCAGAAATTTTCGCATGGTGGTGAAGGGAAATGTCATCATCACGTCGGCCGCCGTGAATTCTTTTCCTGCGAACCACGGGCCAATGCCGATCTCGGTGTCTACGAATGCGAGCATCTGTTTCACGCGTTCACTGATTCTTGCCGTCACCGGGCTGCTGGCTGCTTCAGGCACGCGCGAAAGTACCAGTGATATCAGCATGAGCGACATAAGACTGCCTTCGGCGAAGTGCAGCCAGTAAAGGTAGCGCGCATACGCAGGATCGTCCGGATGCGGGGCGAGCCGGCCGCCCGCGTGGCGGTGCACGATGTATTCAACAATGGCACCAGACTCGGCAAGTACCACGTCGCCATCCCGGATCACCGGTGCCTTGCCGAGCCCATGAATCGCTTTAAGCGGAGAGGGTGCGGCGCTGGCAGCTTCGCGTGGAAAAATTTCCAGCTTGTATTTGAGGCCAAGTTCTTCCATCAACCATACGATGCGTTCGGAACGCGACGTTTCGAGGTGGTAGATCGTGATCATGTTGAAAGCCTCGCAATTCTGTTTGTCATTAACGGAACGGATCAATCAAATCCTTTTTAATAAACCGCAATTGCCGTGCGCGCGGCCCGCTGTGTCCTGCGGCCACCCCAATCGGCACGTTGCACCACTCCTGCCAAAATATGTTGCCGCATATTTTGATAACGCCACGGTACTCGAACACGGCGGGGATTGCATCGCTTGGGTATCGCCGATTTCGATCTGCCGCCATTTTACCGATTGCAGGGGATTGTCGTTCCAGGTGCATTTCTGGTCGCCCGCAGTTTTGATCACGACAAGTAAACACGCACGTCAGGAAATGTTTCGCGAGCGACCGGCGGCCGTCTGCGTGTTAGATTAACCCTTGCCGCCTCGTTACCGCTTTCGATATTTAGACTGGAAAAACAATGAACAAGCGCATCTTCATGTTGTTAGCTGTTTCTGCAACGGTTGCCATCCTCTCGTCCGTATCCGCTACTGCTTCGGATCAAAACGTGCTTGACCAGTGCATCACCGAGTGGGGAGCTAGCTCTCCGTTCAAAAAGGGATCAGCACCGAACAGGGTTATTTCACCCGGCGTGAAAGTTTTCGGCATAGGCAAGAATAACAGCGGCGATGAAATCGTCACCGACAAGCCCAGCCTGATACTGGTACGACCCGCGGTCAACGTCCTCGGTAAGAGCACCATTCGGCTGGCCAATCCCAAGGGTTGGTACTGCTTAAAGGCGAATGTGACGGTCGCGGGCAAGATGACCATCGAGGCGCAATGCAATGCCCACATAGCCACCGCGCGCGACGACGGCACCAGCGTCATGGCCCTGGACGAAAGCAAAGGGGGCGTGGCGGTGATGGGCGCGTTGCGCGTGACCCGGTTCGGCTGCAATTGAAATGGGTTAGGCCTTTTTCCGGCACATCAAAATATCTCGAACGCATCCGACGGCTGTGTGCCGACTATTACATCGCGCATGCGGTGCACGAGCCGCCGCGCAGATTCCCGAAATGACCCCATGTAAGTTTTTGGGGTGCTCGCAATCTTTATGATTGCGTTAATATTTTTTGCCGTACCTGCACCCAATCCGGCGTGACGTTACCGCGCTTCAAGAACTGCACGACAACGCCGAACAACCTGCTTTATGTCGTGCCCATTCGGGTCGGCGCGCAGAGAGTTCATTGTGGTCCGGCTGCTCTTCGTAGGGGTGCTGCAATACTTTCATCAAACGGTTTAGCGTACTCGCATCACCCGCAGCAAGTGCATCAATGGCCTGTTGTGCAAGATAATTGCGCAAGACGTATTTAGGGTTCACACGATTCATTGCTGCACGGCGCTGCGCATCCGGCACGCCATCCTGCCGCACCCGATCACCATACTGACGTAGCCAGGTAACCAGCCGCGCACGCGGTGCAGCCGTCATTGCCGCCGGGTCGTAGAATGCCTCCGCAATCGGTGCCACCAGCGAAATATCATCGACCGCTTCACGCACCGGGATGTCGGCCAGACCGCGAAAGAATAATGTCATATCTGTCTCGACCTGTTGCAAAACGTCAGGCAACTCGCTTAGCAACGTTTCATCACCCGGCACGATGGCGTTCCATCCGAGTTTGTTGGCAAGCATTTGACGTGCGGTTTGATTGAACGTTGCTTCAAACACGCCAAGCCCGTGCAGCAATGCTGTTTCATCGTTGATCAGCGGGTGAAGTGCGCTGGCTAGACGGGTCAAATTCCAATGGGCGATTTGCGCCTGATTGCCGTAGCGGTAGCGCCGACCTTGGGCGTCAGTGGTGTTGGGCGTCCAGTCAGGATCAAAGCCCTCCAGCCAGCCGTAGGGTCCATAGTCAATGGTGATGCCGAGGATCGACATATTGTCGGTATTCATTACGCCGTGCACAAAGCCCACTCGCATCCAGTCCGCCACCATGACTGCCGTGCGGCGGCATATCTCTGTAAACCATTCCGCATAAACGTCAGGCGCTGGCGTCAACGCGAGCGACTGAAAATGCGTGCGAATGACGTAATCGGCGAGTTTCTTCAATAAATCGAATTCTTTTTGCGCCGTGAGAATTTCAAAGTTGCCGAAGCGAATAAAAGTTGGGGCCACGCGGCACACCACCGCTCCGGGCTCGGCCTCGGGGTTGCCATCGTAGAACATATCCCGCACCACCGATTCGCCCGTGCCGACAAGGCTGAGTGCACGGGTTGTGGGTACGCCCAGATGATGCATCGCTTCGCTGCACATGAATTCGCGCACCGACGAGCGCAGCACCGCGCGGCCATCCGCGGTACGGGAATATGGCGTTCTGCCCGCGCCTTTGAGTTGCAATTCGCGGCGCTCGCCGTCCGGGCACATGACCTCTGCCAACGTGATGGCCCGCCCATCGCCAAGTTGCCCCGCCCAGTGACCAAACTGATGCCCGCCATAACGCGCCGCATACGGTGCCATCCCAGCTAACACGCGGGAGCCCGCCAGTACCTGGGCGACCGGCCCGGTCAACGAATCTGGCGCGGCGATGCCGAGCATTTCCCCGACCGCATCCGACCATGCCAGTAGCTGCGGTGCGCGCACCGGCGTGGGTGTAACGCGCGTGTAACTGGCATTGCGCACCGCGCGAGGAATGTTGTCCAGCAAAGGGTCTGCGGGCAGTTCGCGGACGAAGCTGTCGTCAAACGGGATGTCCTGCAGGTCGCGCAGCGCAGCGGGCTGATTGGCGTGGAGATTCTGCATTGGCGGCTCAGTCGATGGGGGCACGCTAACCAGCGGGCTTCATGTAGTCGTTGAAATGTTTGATATAGCTATCCATGTTTTCTTCAAGCATTGTCCGGTATTGCGCGACGAAATAGGCGATGCGGTTCAGCTTTGCTTCGCGCATCTGGTCGTCCGTTGAAAATTCGGTCGCGCTGGCCCAGGCATTGAATCTGGCCGACGCATACATGAATGACGCGCTCACCTTTTCGAACGCAGCGCCGCCGCATTGGTCATTGGCCAAATCTATGAACGCGTCCGCGCGTTTGTAAAAGCCTTCATCAATATCCACAGCCATTTTGCAATTCTCCGGTTAATACTTTCTACTAAACTGTTCTTCACGACTAAATTAGTCAATTCCGTTTATTCACGGGCATTTTCAGGCAGAAAGGCCCTGACACCCGCCCCCACGGTTGACCTTGTAAAAAAAATGGCAAATGTCAGGACCGTGCCGCAAAATATCTGGCCGCGATTATGGCGTTTGGGCTTCAGCCGCTTTGATCGCCAGATCCCTGGTCTGCAAAATCAGCCCACCCATTGGTTTTGACGCGAAGCGACCAGTAGCACTCATTTGCGCAAGGCACTCGCCCTGTTGCACGGCAATGCCAAAGGCCGGTACCGCTTTATCTCGCGCCACTCCCTTAAGCGCCTCCATCAGGCGGGCCCCCGCTTGAAGACCTTCGACCGTGCCTGGATAGAATGCCAGGAACGAGTCCGAATTCAGGAATTCAAAATCGATAGTATTGGCCGCCAGGATTTTGCCCCGAAGCGCGAATGCTTGTTCTGGCTCCAGTCCTTGGCGTGCCGTTGCATAGACCACCGTTAGTTGCAGCCACGATGACGCATAGCCTTTGCGTTTCCTGCCAAAAAGTCCAAACAGTGCCATATGCTTTATTTTATACGTGACCTGAGGGCGCGATTTTATCGTCACCGATGACATAAATCAAAAGTCTTGCCTGAAATCGCGGGGAGACTAGGATATTGTCTGGAATCGTTTTCTCAGTCCGCAATTCGTCCAACCGGGAGGTGTTCCGTGTTTGAATCCGCCGAAATTGGCCAAAAGCTAAAAAAATCCGAATTTCGGGTGGAGGAACCCGTGCTCAGGCGCGCCTTGCTCGACGCTCAGTACCGCTTGCTGGAGAACAGCAAGTTCCCCGTGATCATTCTGGTCAATGGTGTCGAGGGCGCGGGCAAGGGCGAAACCGTGAATCTGCTCAATGAATGGATGGATCCGCGGCACATTCATACGCACGCGTTCGGCGCTTCCACCGATGCCGAGCGCACCCGCCCGGAGATGTGGCGGTTCTGGACCTCGCTTCCGCCAAAGGGACGCATCGGCATTCTGTTTGGCTCTTGGTACACCGATCCGATCCTTCAGCGCGTCATGGACAACAAAGGAAGCGTGCAATTTGAGAAACGTCTGGCGCGCATTCGTGCGCACGAGCGCATGCTGGTGGCAGAAGGTGCACTGGTCATTAAGTTCTGGTTTCATTTGTCCAAGGATGCGCAAAATGCGCGTCTAAAGGCGCTATCGGAAAAGAAAAAGACCGCGTGGCGCGTTACCAAGGATGATCGGAAACTTTTCAAGCACTACGACGAATTTGTCAATGTGTGTGAGATCGCATTGCGAGAAACCTCCACCGATGAAGCGCCGTGGAGCATCATCGAGGGCAGCAATCACGCCTACCGTTCTCTGACCGCCGGACACCAGCTGCTGGAGGCGATCGAACGCAGATTGAAGGGGCCACCTCAGGCGACGTTGGTGCCCGAACCGTTGGCACAACTAAGCACCGGAAAACTTGATGTGCTCAATACGGCCGACTATTCGCGAAAACTCGAATGCGCCAGCTACCAAAAGCAAATTGAAAAACTGCAAGGCGAGCTAAACCTCCTCTCGCGCCACAAGAAAATGCGCGAACGCTCCATTGTGATGGTATTCGAGGGTATGGATGCTGCAGGTAAGGGCAGCACTATTCGCCGCATCACGCAGGCATTGGATGTGCGTTTTTATCACGTTGTGCCAATTGCAGCGCCCAGCGACGAAGAGCGCGCGCAACCCTATCTGTGGCGGTTCTGGCGACATATGCCTCAGCACGGCCACGCCGTCATATTTGATCGCTCGTGGTACGGAAGGGTACTGGTGGAACGGGTCGAAAAATTCTGCGATAAGATCGATTGGCAGCGTGCTTATCACGAGATCAACGCATTCGAAGAGCAACTCACAGATGATGGTGCCATCATTGCGAAATTCTGGCTGGCCATCAGTCCGGCTGAACAGCTCAAGCGTTTCAAGGAGCGCGCCAAAACGCCGCACAAGCAATTCAAGATCACCGCCGAGGATTGGCGCAACCGCAAGAAATGGCCGGCCTACGAGCACGCCGTCGTTGATATGGTTGCTCAAACTTCAACACAAATCGCACCGTGGCACATCATCGCCACCAACGATAAGCCGTGGGCGCGGGTGGAAGCGTTGAAGCGGCTGGTGGAAACAATTGAGGTGAGACTTTAGAAAAACGCATATTTTGGGTGTGACATAAATCTACCGAGACGTAGAAACGACGCAAAGTTTTGTCATTCGGCCTGAACAAAAGCGCGCATTATATTGAAGCCGACGGAAACATCGCGTTAGGCCAGCGATGTCCCACGGTAATTTGTTCTCGGAATTTCCCGCTTGATTGAGTGCCGACCTCGATTACGCTACGCTTCATCGTGGCTACGGTTGATTGCGGAGGTCGTAGCCTGCAAGAGGCGAAGCGTATTGCGGGTCGGTGGTTGCTTGACGGTACGGCCACGAGGGCTTGATCGGCAACAAAGTGGATACGTTTCACGAAAACGTGTTGCCATTGATTTTTCAGCACAATTTCCGAGAACAAATTTACCGTTGGGTAGCGGTTTCTCCAGCGGCAGCGTAAATTGGTGGTGTACCAACCGCCAATCGCGGTCGAAAGTTATTGTCCAAATGAACACAGCGGAGGACCAAATGAAAAATATTTTTGTCTCAGCATTGATGGCGTTTGCGTTGCTACCTGCGGTGGGGGCGGCACAGAGCGTGTTTGATGGAACATGGAAAACTGAGGTGAACAGTATCGACTTCCCTGCGAAGCCATCGGTATTTGTTTTCAGGGACGGAATGTACGAATGCAAAACCTGTGCAACGAAGATCGCCGTCAAGACCGACGGTAAGGACCAGAAAATCGAAGGCAATCCATACGCCGATACGCTCGCCGTCAAAATCATCGACGCCAATCACGTCGAGATGGTCAGCAAGCGGGCCGGCAAGGTGGTGGCGCGCAACAAATACTCGGTTTCAACGGACCGGAATTCGATGTTGCTTGAATACGCAAGCAATTCGGCCGTCAATGCCGAAGTCGTGAAGGGCACGACGAGCTATGCGCGGGTGGCCTATGACAAGGAAGGAACGAACCAGATGTCGGGGTCATGGAAAGCGATCAAGGCCGACAAGCGATCCGACAATGGCCTCTTCGTGACCTATAAGTCCGAGGGCATTACGATGAACATGTCCACACCCACTGGCGAGTCATACACGGCCAAAACTGACGGGACTGATGCCCAGTACAAGGGGGATCCAGGCACCACCAGCGTTTCTGTCAAGGTGCGCAAAAATAGTCTCGAGGAGACGTTCAAGCGCGACGGTAAAGCCACCGGCCTGTCGAGAATGGAAGTCGATGTCAGCGGCAAAAAGGCCAAGGTGGACTGGATAGACAATTTGACGAAGATGAACGGTAACTATGTGATGGTGAAGCAATAAGGTTCGGTGAGACAGCAAGCGTTTGATATTGTCGAATGCCTTGCGCGCAATCCCACGCAATCCGCTCATCTTTATGGAGCAACAATATGCGTTCAACTCGATTGGCAAACGTGAGCACCGTATTCTGTTTGCTGGCGGCGGGATCGTTCGCGACTCAGCAATGATTCAGAATTCGCGCAATCTTCGCAAGCCGCGCCTCCTTCCCTCGCAATGCGGGGGAAGGTCGGGATGGGGGTGACGTTGCAATTGGAGACAACCGAAATCGCGCACACAAAATCAATGGCCTACCCCTGGTTCGTGGTGGCGATACTGATGGTGGCCTATGTTTTTTCATTCGTAGATCGCCAGATACTCAATTTACTTGTCGCACCGATTCGGCGCGATCTTGGTATCAATGACACGCAGATGAGCCTGTTGATGGGCTTTTCATTTGCCATTTTTTACACCATCCTTGGTATCCCTTTGGGCAGGTTGGCGGATCGCTGGAACCGTAGCGGCCTGATTGCGGCGGGTGTCGTCGTCTGGAGTCTGATGACGGCGCTCTGCGGGCTGGCGCAAACGTACTGGCAGTTGTTCCTGTATCGCATTGGCGTCGGTATTGGCGAAGCCACGCTATCGCCTGCTGCATACTCGATGATCGCCGACTATTTTCCACCTGAGCGCCGCGCCATGGCGATCAGCGTTTACTCGATGGGTATTTATCTCGGTTCGGGCATGGCCTTTCTGCTGGGCGGGCTGGTAATCCAGTTTGCCGTGGCACAAGGCGCGGTGTCGCTGCCACTGGTCGGCGATGTGCGGCCGTGGCAGGTGGTGTTCCTGGTACTGGGTGTCAGTGGCATCATCTTCAGCCTCGCATTTCTACTGGTGCGGGAGCCGCCGCGTGAGGGCGTCGTTGCAGGTAGTAGTCTGCCCTTTGGCGAGGTCGTTGCGCATCTGTGGCGCAACCGCCGAACTGTTTTGTGCCACAACGTCGGTTTCGCGATGATCGCGTTTTGTTCGTACGGCACAGCGGCCTGGGTGCCGAGCTTTTTCATTCGCACTTTCAACTGGAATGCAGGGGAGGTCGGCATTATTTACGGGCTGATCGTGATGGTTTTCGGCTGCGCAGGTATCCTGTTCGGCGGATGGCTCACTGATCGCTGGTTAAAGCAAGGCAAGACCGACGCGGCGTTACGCGTTGGCATCCTTGCCTCATGTGTCGCCATCGTGGGCGGCGTCTACCTGATGGCCAGCACCGGTACGCTCGCCGCGGTGCTGATGGTGCCGACAGTGTTTGCGCTCGGTATGCCGTTTGGGGCGGCACCCGCCGCCATTGTTGCAATCGTCCCCAACCAAATGCGTGGCCAGACGGCCGCCGTGTACCTGTTCATTGTCAATCTGATTGGTCTTGGCGTTGGACCGACTGCTGTCGCGCTGGTGACGGACTATGTATTCGCAAATGACCTGGCGCTCAAGTGGTCGATGCTCATTGTGGGTACTGTGGCTAATCTCATCGCGATCGCATTGCTTGCCGCTGGCCTGAAGCCATATCGGGAAACTATTCAGCGATTGCATGGGCGTTAGTCTGCCATCGCGCTGACTACCGTCAGCGTAATTGTGCGGGTGCCGTGTAAATCGCACAATCCGCGCTCCGTAACGCCACTTCTGATGAGAGATCGAGCATGTTTCCGCAAACTGATATAAATCAGATCACCCACGTCATCACCCTTGCGATTGCGCCGGTAT
>JBKJVA010000285.1:0-4217 GCA_046589675.1 Usitatibacteraceae bacterium | reverse complement strand
CTCTCCCCTGGGAGAGAGCCGGAGTGAGGGGAAAAGGCACGACACACTTATTCGCCGGCTTCCGCACTTGTGACGACGCCACGCTTCTCACTGGTGATCCCCGCCTACAACGAGGCTACATGGCTACCCGCGCTGTTGGACACGGTCGATACGGCACGCGCACAGTATCGTGGAGGTGCGGAAGCTATTGAAGTCATCGTCGCAAACAATGCCTCCACCGACGAAACTGCGACGATTGCCAAGGCTCGCGGGTGCCGCGTCACAAACGTTGAAAAAAGAATGATCGCTGCCGCGCGTAACGGTGGTGCTGCCCTCGCGCTCGGTGAAATCATCTGCTTTATTGACGCCGATTCGCGCATCCACGCCGACACCTTCAACGCCATCGACGCGGTGTTGGCAAAAGGAAACGTCATCGTCGGTGCGACCGGGGTCAGGCCAGAGCGCTGGTCATTGGGCATCTTCGTCACTTGGTTAATCGCGATCCCCCTCGTGTTCCTGATGAAAATGGACGCGGGCGTGGTGTTTTGTCGGCGCACCGATTTTGAGGCGGTCGGCGGCTATGACGAAACACTTTATTATGCCGAGGACGTGAAACTCATGATCGACCTGAAGCGACTGGGGCGCACGCGCGGGCAACACTTCAAGCGCCCAAAAGGCGTACTGGTCATCACGTCGTCAAGGAAGTTCGACAAGCACGGCGAATGGCACTTCCTGATGATGATGCCGCGCATATGCTTCTGGATGCTATTCGACAAAAGTCGTGGTGAAAAAACCACGCACGCGTATTGGTACGAAGATCGGTAGAGTCGGCAACTGTCATTTCGAGCGACGCGAGAAATCTGCTTTTGCGTTTCATTGTAAAAAAGCGGATTTCTCACCCGAGAATACCAGGTTCGAAATGACAGGAAAATATTACATTTCCTCGATAAACTTAGGGCTCATCAACGCCGCTTCCGAACGATCATGCGGTTGTTTATGCGCCATCAAGCCTTGCACAATTTCCAACGCGGTCTGATTGCACGGTGGCAGCTCTGCATCGCTAAGCGCAATCGGTGTCACCCGTGAACCCCAGCGAATCAAATGTGCCGACATCGTCAGCCCCGCACCGAACGCCGGAATCAACACCAGACAGCCGGGTTTCACACGGCCCTCCTCGATCGCCTCCACTAGCGCAACCGGCGCGGTCGCAGCACTCATGTTGCCGTACTTGTGGACAGTGAGAAAAACCTTGTCCATCGTCGCACCGGCGCGTTTTGCGACGGCTTCGATAATGCGCAGGTTAGCCTGGTGTGGCACGATGACTTCGACATCGTCAATCGTTACACCCGCCTGCTTCATCACGTCCAGACTGCCATCACTCATGCCGGTGACGGCTTTCTTGAAAATCTCCTGCCCGTCAAAATCCCAGCGCGTGTCGCCTTGTTGCACGCCGATATTGGCGTAGAGTCCGCCTTTGCCACGCACGCGCAAGGTCTGGCGCGCATCCGCGAAGCATTGCAGCTTCTCCGCAATCACGCCCTCTTCATGCGCGGTGGCCTCGAATACGCAGGCTGCCGCACCATCGCCGAACAACACCGACACGTTGCGGTTCTGCCAATCCATGAATTTGGAGATGTGCTCGACACCAATCACCAACACCTTCTTTGCCGCACCCGATTTAATGAAAGCAGTGGCCGTAGACATGCCATAAAGAAAACTGGTGCACGCCGTATTCAAGTCCATCGCCGCCGCTTTATGCGCACCCAGCTTGACCTGCAAGCCCGAAGCGGAATTGGGCACCAGTTCGTCAGCGCTGCAACTACCGTAGATGATGAAATCGAGTTCCTCCGCTTTCAACCCCGCGCACGCGAGCGCGCGCGATGCCGCCACGTACGACATTTCCAGCCCCGAGACGTGGGAAATACGCCGCTCCTTCATACCGGTGCGACTGGTGATCCACGCATCGTCCGTTGGCAGAAACGTACCGAGATCGGCATTGGTGAGGATGGCCGGCGGAAGGCATTTGCCCCAGCCGGTGAGCGCAGCGTAAGTCATGTCCATTTCCTTTAATACCGGGCGGCGGCGATGTTTGCGCCTCTTTGGCCAGCTTGAGTGCGGTTTGATGTTTCACTCAATTGCGCATTGTGGCGCAAAAGCGCGACAAGTGGCGTGGTCGAATCTCAGCCAGTCTAAAAAACTAAACCCCATGAAACCAGTTTAGCAAGCGTAACAAGCGCTTCCTGACGACCCATCAACACTCCACCTGCCGCACCGACACGGTAATAGCCAATCCGCCCAAAGAAGTCTCTTTATATTTGGTCTGCATATCTGCCCCGGTGCGTCGCATGGTTTCAATCGCCTGATCCAAACTCACCATGTGTGAACCATCGCCCAGCATCGCCAGCGAGCAGGCGTTGATCGCCTTTACTGCGCCCATCGCATTGCGCTCAATGCAGGGAATCTGCACCAAACCACCGATCGGATCACAGGTCATGCCGAGATGATGTTCGAGCGCGATCTCGGCGGCGTTCTCAATCTGTTCATTGCTGGCGCCCAGCGCCGCCGCGAGACCCGCCGCCGCCATCGCCGCTGCCGATCCCACCTCGCCCTGACAGCCTACTTCTGCGCCGGAGATGGAGGCATTGCGTTTGCACAACCCGCCAATAGCCGCGGCAGCGAGCACAAAGCGCTCGATGCCAGCCTCGTCGGCATCGCGAAAATCCTGGTAATAACGCAGTACCGCAGGCACCACGCCTGCCGCGCCGTTGGTGGGCGCTGTCACCACGCGACCACCTGCCGCATTTTCCTCGTTTACCGCAATCGCGTAGACACTGACCCAGTTCATCGCGCCTTCGCTGGTGTGCGCGTCGGTCTTGTTGAGGCGCTCGGCAATGGCCTTGGCGCGACGGTTCACTTTCAGGCCACCGGGCAGCATGCCGTCGGTGCGCATGCCGCGATCAATGCATTCGAACATCACCATTTTCATTCGCGCAATAAATTCGCGCGTCGCCGCTTCGCCGTGCAAGGCAATTTCATTTTCCATAAGCATTTCATGCAACGGCTTGTCGGCGTGCTTGCCGAGCGCCAGCAAGTCAGCCATCGTTTCGAAATGATAGGGCACTGTTTTTTCCACGCCACGCGCACTGCCCACAAACGCTTCATCGGTATCAACGACGAATCCACCACCGATTGAATACAGTTCACGTTCCGCGATGAGCTGGCCGTCCACATCAAACGCCGCGTAGCGCATGCCGTTGGAATGCACCGGCAACAAATCAACCCGGTTGAAAATCAGTTCGCGGTCCGGGTCGAAATGAACGCGCTTTGTTCCCAGCAACGCAATCTCGCGCGACGCACGGATAGCGTGAATGCGCTGTGCCACAGAGGCGGGATCAATGTGGTCGGGCAACGCGCCTTCAAGGCCAAGCATGATCGCCATATCGGTACCGTGGCCGTGGCCGGTATGCGCGAGCGAGCCGTAAAGCTCGACGTCGACCCGATGAATACGTGCGAAGTCCGCTTCGGGCAACTCAACCAGAAAACGCCGCGCTGCTCGCATCGGCCCTACCGTATGCGAGCTGGAGGGACCGATGCCGATTTTGAACATGTCAAACAGGCTGATGTACATGGCATTCCCGCCGTTAAGTGCGAAGTGCGCAGCAGCAAAGATGCGCAAAACAAATGCCAAGCTTACAGCGTCAGCCAGATAAAATTACGGCCGCTTGATTAACCGGGTTGAGTCAAAGCGACGCGGTGCGGTCGGGGACATTATTTAGCCGCGTGAAATGTGCAGCGCGCACTGTTACGCACTCTCATTTCCTCGCACGGTCGAAATGACCTGTATTTAGAGCGTACGCGAAATTACCACTCCGCTTCGAGTAGGAGCCGATGATTCAGTGGCTCATGTACCTCCGGGTGCGGGAGCCTGGCGTTTGGTTGCACTTTCTGGCCGCCATTCAAAGGTTCAGTCGCCAATAATGTCAATACGGCACCGGCAGCTATGCCGATAAGACTCAGCGTCTGTCCCAAAAACCATAAAAATGAGATTACATCCATGTGCTCTCCCTGGCTTGCATACACGATGACTTATCGCGCCTGCGGCTGCATGCGCAAGCCCACTGTTAGCTGGCATTGTTTGATGAACGCATGCTACTGCTCTTCGAACCATTCAGACCCTACCTGTCCAGGTGGGAAATGTCGTCAGGAATGGAGATCGGGCAATGACTAGCGATGGTTAG
>JBKJVA010000214.1:0-15700 GCA_046589675.1 Usitatibacteraceae bacterium | reverse complement strand
CTCAATGAGCCTTCGGTGGTTGCCATTCGTCAGGATTCGGGGCCCAATTCAAAGAAAACCATTCAAGCCGTCGGACAGGCCGCCAAGATGATGCTGGGCAGAACGCCCGGCAACATCACCGCAATCCGGCCTATGAAGGATGGCGTGATCGCCGACTTTCATACCACCGAGCACATGCTTAAGTTCTTCATCAAGAAGGTGCATAACGCACAATGGTATCTACCCAGCCCGCGGATCGTCATCTGCGTGCCGTGTGGCTCGACCCAGGTAGAGCGTCGCGCAATTCGCGAATCGGCCGTCGCAGCCGGTGCCTCACAGGTATTCTTGATCGAAGAACCAATGGCTGCTGCAATAGGCGCGGGCCTGCCGATTGCCGAACCGACAGGCTCGATGGTTGTTGACGTGGGTGGTGGCACCACCGAGGTCGGCGTTATTTCGCTCGGCGGCATCGTCTACTCAGCGTCAGTGCGTGTCGGTGGCGACAAGTTCGACGAAGCGATCATCAATTACATTCGCCGCAACTACGGCATGCTGATTGGCGAGGCGACAGCGGAAAATATCAAGAAGACCATCGGGTCCGCGTTTCCGGGCAGCGAAGTCCGCGAAATGGAAGTGAAGGGCCGCAATCTGGCGGAGGGGATTCCGCGCTCGTTCACAATTTCATCCAACGAAATTCTCGAGGCGCTCACCGAGCCGCTCAACTCCATCGTCTCCGCCGTCAAATCGGCCCTTGAACAAACGCCACCGGAACTCGGTGCTGACATCGCCGAAAAGGGCATGGTCCTCACAGGCGGCGGTGCGTTACTGCGCGAGCTGGACCGTTTGCTGGTCGAAGAGACTGGGCTCCCGGTGATTGTGGCCGAAGATCCTCTCACTTGCGTGGTGCGCGGTTCCGGTCGGGCACTGGAGGAAATGGACAAGCTGGGTTCGGTGTTTACCCACGAATCGTGATCCGTGGGTCATGGCTCCCATCGGAGCGGTCGTAAGCGGATAACGACAGTCACGACAGGACTGGGTTGAAATGTCAGCTTATCAAGAAAATTTCTTTAGTCGCGGTCCCGGTGCCCTCGCACGGCTGACTTTTTTTTCGCTCATGGCTATTGCGATCATGATCGCCGATCACCGCTTTCATGCTCTCTCGTTTGTGCGCCTCGGCGTCTCGGTCGTGCTCACGCCGATCGAAGAAACATTGAGATTGCCGGGGAAATTGGTGCAACGCACGGGCGTGTATTTTTCCGATCTGGATCGGCTCGTCACCGAGAATGCGGCGCTGAACGCAAAGGTAATGGAGCTGACCGCAGGCCACCAGCAAGCGCAATTGATTCGTGCAGAGAGCCGTTATTTTGCGCTGTTGAGCGACGCCAATAAACGCTTCGGTGATCGCGGCATCGTCGCTGAAATCATTCGGGATGCGCGCAACCCTTACGTTCGAAAGATCGTTATCGACAAGGGCAGTTCGCAAGGCCTGAGGCCAGGGCTTGCCGTCATCGATGGCAGCGGCGTCGTCGGCCAGCTCACGGCAGTCGGTGTGCTGACTTCGGAGGTCACACTCTCGACAGAAAAAGATCAGTCGGTTCCGGTCATGGCATTGCGTAGCGGACTGCGCGCCATTGCGGTTGGCAGCGGTCGCGCGGGCACTATCGACATTCCCTTCATTCCCGTTGAGGCGGATATCCAGGTTGGCGACGAATTAGTGACTTCCGGCATCGATGGCACCTACCCGGCTGGATTGTCGGTGGCAAAGGTAACGAGTGTCGACAGGAATCCGGCTTTTCAATTTGCGAGGATTTCGGCGAAGTCCATTTCCGGCACGGAACAACAGCGCTTTGTTAAAGTACTCACACAGGAGGAATTGAAGGATTACCCGCGCCCGGATGTGAAATCCGACGAAGGCAAAACTGGCCGTGATCGCGCCCCGCTGAAGCGCCGCGAGGTCAGGTAAAAGGAATATATGGACTTGTCCCCCGTTTCCCATGAGTCGATGCGTGCACCGGCACCGTTGCGGCTGCTGCTCGTCTCGTTCATCGCCGCCTTCCTGCTGAACCTGTTGCCCTGGAGCGGGGTCGCGTTACAAGCGCGTCCGGATTTTGTGCTGTTGATCCTGCTTTACTGGTCGGTATACGAGCCGCGTTCGGTCGGCCAGGGGCTCGCGTTTTTCCTTGGCTTGTTGATGGACGTGGCCGATAGCGCGCTGTTGGGCCAACACGCGCTGACCTACGGCATCGCGGTATTTTTCACACTGCTTTTGCGCGTGCGCGTGTTGCAATTGAATCAGCCGGCCCAGGCGCTGCATGTTGGTGCCATTTTGTTGCTGGTGCAGTTCATTGGCGTGTCGCTCAATATTTCGTTGGGCCGCGAGATATCGGGCACCTGGCTGGTGATGGCACCGGTTGCCGGTGCCATCTTGTGGCCGGTGATCAGTCTGATCCTGGCGTTGCCGCGTTTCCGCCGCCGTTCAGGGCAAATCATCGGCTAGCCATGATCGGGATTGCGATCAAAAACCGCGAAGCGGAATTGACTGTCTTCCGCAATCGTGTGCTGGTGGGGGGGTTGCTCATCCTGATCGCGTTCGGCGCATTGGCGGCCAGAATGTTTTATTTACAGGTGATCAAGCGCGATTACTTTCACACGCTTGCCGAAGCCAATCGTATTTCGGTGGTGCCGGTGGTACCTAACCGCGGCATTATTACTGATCGCAACGGCATCGTGCTCGCTGCCAATTATTCTGCCTACACCCTGCGGGTGACGCCTTCGAGGGTGAAAAATCTGGATGCCGCGTTCGATGCGTTGACGGGCATCGTCGATATCCAACCGCGCGACCGGCGGCGCTTCAAACGTTTGCTGGAAGACAGCAAAAACTTTGAGTCGCTGCCGTTGCGCAACCGCCTCTCCGATGAGGAAATCGCCCGCTTTGCCGTCAATCGCTTTCGCTTCCCCGGATTTGAAATCAGCGCGGGCTTGTTCCGCAACTATCCGTTCGGTGAAGTCGGATCGCACGCTATCGGCTATATCAACCGTATCAATGCCGCAGACATAAAGCGCATTGAAGCCAACAACTTGACGGTCAATTACAAAGGCACTGACCATATCGGTACCTTCGGCGTCGAGCGGAGTTATGAAGCCGAGCTGCACGGTACCACCGGCTCGGAACAAGTGGAAATTGATTCCGGCGGACGAGCGATACGCTCACTGGCCAAGTCTGCATCCATTGCCGGCAACAATCTCACGCTGGCGCTGGATATCAAACTGCAAAAAATCGCTGAGGAGGCATTCGGTGAATTTCGCGGTGGACTGGTTGCTATCGACCCGAGCAACGGCGAGATTCTGGCGCTGGTATCCAAACCGGGGTTTGATCCGAACCTGTTTGTCGATGGTATTGACCCGCAGAATTGGGATCTGCTCAACAACTCACCGGATAAACCCCTCCTGAACCGCGCACTGCAAAGTGCCTATCCGCCTGGCTCGACCATCAAGCCCTTCCTCGCGCTGGCCGCACTTGAATCCGGCAAACGCACGCCTTCACAAAGCATCAGTGATCCAGGCTACTTCGCGCTGCCGAACGTAGCGCGTCGCTGGACCGACGATAAACCCGGCGGCCATGGCATTGTCGACATGCACAAATCCATTGTTGCGTCTTGCGATACCTATTACTACCAGCTGGCCTCTGAGACCGACATCGACAAGACCGCCGAGTTCCTATCGCTATTGGGTTTTGGCGCAAAGACAGGTATCGATATCGACGGCGAGAAAGAGGGTATTGTGCCGTCGCGTGCCTGGAAAGAAAAACAGTTTGCACGCGGGACCGCAGAGGAACGCAAATGGAATCGCGGCGAGACGATTTCGACAGGTATCGGTCAGGGTCAAAACAACTTCACGCCCATCCAGCTTGCGCACGCCATCGCTACACTTGCAAATGATGGCGTCGCTTTTCGCCCACGCCTGGTTCGCAATGTTGTCAGTGCCGGCACGGGCAAGGTGCGTGTTCTCGCAGATGATCCGGTTAGAAATCAGCCAACGCGCCTGCCTTTAAAAGTTGAGAATATCGCGGTCATTAAACAAGCACTAATTGGCGTCACCATCGAAGCCGGCGGCACCGGTGTGCGGGCTTTTGCCAAGGCCGGATACACCAGCGGTGGCAAAACCGGCACCACCCAGTTATACAATCTGAAAGGTGAAAAATACACGGAAAGCAAGGTATCCAAACATCTGCGCGATCATTCCTGGTACATCGCATACGCACCCGCCGATAAGCCGACCATTGCCCTTGCCGTACTTGCCGAAAACGCCGGCTTCGGCTCGGCAACGGCGGCACCGATAGCGCGTACCGTGTTTGACTACTACCTGCTGGGAAAAACTCCCGAACCGAAAAAACCAAAAGTAATTGTCGATGAATCCAAGACCGGCGATTGATCGCGTCTTTGACGTTTTTGCCCGGCGCCTGGACGGACCGTTAATGGTCACGTTAGTCGTTCTCGCCGCGCTGTCGCTGGCCGTGGTGTTCTCGGCAAGCGGTCAATCGAGTGACCGCTTGCTAGGCCAGGCGCGCAACTTCGCCGTCGCTTTGGTGGTCCTATGGATGGCTGCGAACATCCCACCGCAGCAGCTGATGCGTCTGGCCATTCCGATCTACGTTGCGGGGTTGGGTCTGCTGCTCAGCGTCGCTCTGTTTGGCGAAATTCGCAACGGTGCACGGCGCTGGCTCAATCTGGGGTTTGTCACCGTCCAGCCGTCTGAAATTATGAAAATAGGTGTGCCGCTGCTGCTGGCCGCGTACTTTCATCGCAAGGAAGAGGGGCTGAACTTTAAAGATTTTGTGATCGCCGGATTGATTCTGATGCTGCCCACCGGGCTGATCATGCGCCAACCCGATCTGGGTACGTCTGTGCTGATTTTTGCGTCTGGATTTTTTGTCATTTTTCTGGCGGGTCTGTCGTGGAAACTGCTGTTTGCCGGCGGGTTCGCCGGGCTCGCCGCGTTACCGATGGCCTGGTGGTACCTGTTACACGACTATCAGCGCACACGCGTCCTCACGCTGATCGATCCGAGTACCGATCCGCTCGGCGCGGGCTATCACATCATCCAGTCGACTATCGCCATCGGTTCCGGAGGCGTATTCGGTAAAGGCTGGCTCAATGGCAGCCAGTCCCAACTCGATTTCATCCCCGAGCGCTCCACCGATTTCATCCTTGCAGTATTTGGCGAGGAATTTGGCCTTATCGGCTTGCTGCTGCTAATCACGCTGTACATGATCATCATCGGCCGCGGCCTGGTGATTGCAATGAACGCCCCGACCACATTCTCGCGTTTGCTGGCCGGTGCCATCACCATGACGTTCTTCACCTATGCATTCGTCAACATGGGCATGGTGACGGGGGTGTTGCCAGTAGTAGGTGTGCCACTGCCGCTGGTCAGTTATGGCGGTACCGCCATCTTGTCGATGTTTATGGGCTTCGGAATATTGATGAGTGTTGCTTCGCATAAGCGGTTGGTGTCGACGTGATGTTTTTTGTGGGTTTTAAATGCGTAGAACGCCATTTGGTGCGGGTTTTGAGGGATTTTCTGCCTGGGGAGTGCGCCAGTGCTGGGGGTTGTACTAATGGCATCGTCGCACTTGCTCTGTCGCTGGCACTGACAGGTTGTGGCACCACAGCAAAGAAAACAGAACCAGCCAAGACGGCGTCCACAACAAGCGCCAAACCCGGTGCGTATTACCTCGACGACGGTCCCGGCGATAACCCGCCCCCCAATCTCGACTCAATCCCCAACGCGGTGCCGAAATCCGAACCCCTGCATCGCGGTGCAAATCGGATCTACACCGTGTTCGGCAAAACGTATTTGCCGAATGTTTCAAACCAACCCTTCCGCCAACAGGGGGTCGCGTCCTGGTACGGTCGCAAATTCCACGGACAAAAAACGTCGATGGGTGAAACCTACGACATGTACGCGATGACCGCTGCGCATCCGACATTGCCGCTGCCATGCTATGTGCGTGTGACTAACACGGCTAACGGCAGATCGGTGGTGGTGCGGGTGAATGATCGCGGACCGTTTCATTCCGACCGGATCATCGACCTCTCATACACTGCGGCGGCCAAGCTCGACTACGCGCGCCGTGGCAGCGCGATGGTGATCGTCGAACGCGTCTTTCCGGGGGACCGCGGCGACACGCCTGCACCCACCGTCGCAATTGCGCCTTCCCCGGCTCCGACGCCGACGCCGACTCTGCCCATAAACACAAGTGCGGTAACAGTGTCGCCCGTCATCCCGGAAGCGGGCGGTCTTTACCTGCAACTAGGTGCCTTTGGCTCGATGGAGAACGCAGAAATTTTCCGTGCGCGCTTGATGCGAGAGCTCGACTGGAACCGCGAAACGATCCTGGTCTCACGCAAAGACCATCTGTACCGGGTGCGCATGGGGCCCTATAAAACCCGCGAGGAGGCCGACGCCATCGTCGCTCAGATTCGGCGCTCACACGATTTTTCACCTGTCATTCAGCTACCTTGAAAGTACCTATCCCCGTGTCAATAAAATCAATCGCTTCACGCTCCCTCGCATTGCATATTGCCGTTATTTTTAGCGCCACCCTTAGCGCATTCTCAACCGTGAACTTTGCCCAGACACCGCAAATCAGCGCCGATATCCCCGCACCTCCGATTGCCGCGCGCGCCTATGTACTCTTTGATGCGGGTTCTGGTCAGATACTGGCGCAGCAAGCGCTGAGTGACCGCTTCGAGCCGGCCTCACTGACGAAATTGATGACCGCCTATATCGCCTTTCAGGCTTTGCGCGACAAAAAACTCACACTTGCCCAGACACTACCGGTCTCCGAACGTGCCTGGCGCGCCGAGGGCTCGCGCATGTTTATCGACCCGAAGCAAACGCCCACCGTTGAACAATTGTTGCGCGGCATGATCATCCAGAGCGGTAACGATGCTTCCATCACACTGGCCGAAGGCATTGCCGGCTCGGAAGACTTGTTCGCCCAGTTGATGAACAAGCAAGCCCGGAAACTTGGTATGAAGAACAGCAACTTCGCCAACGCCACTGGACTGCCAAACCCACAACTTTATTCGACTGCAGAAGATATCGCGATACTTGCCAACGCGTTGATCAATGAATTTCCGACTGAAATCGGTTATTACAAGGAGCGCGAATTCACCCACAACAAAATCACGCAACCCAATCGCAATCGCCTGCTGTGGCTGGACCCGACCGTCGATGGCCTGAAAACGGGCCATACCGAAGCGGCTGGATTTTGCCTCGCGGCGACTGCCAGGCGTGGTGACGGCGACAAAGCGCGCCGCCTTATTTCGGTGGTGCTCGGCACCACATCCGACGTGGCACGCACGCAGGAAAGCCAGAAATTATTGAATTTCGGTTTTCAATTTTTCGATTCGCAGAAGCTTTACAAAAAGGGCGAGGCCATTGCGACGCCGGAGATTTTCAAGGGTACCCAGAACACCGTCAAGCTCGGTTTTGACCGCGATATCTGGCTCACCCTGCCGAAAGACAAATTTGTCGGCATGAAAGCAACGCTGACCACCATGCAGCCGTTGATCGCGCCCTACGCGTCTGGCCAAAAAGCGGGCGTGTTGAAATTGACGCAGAATGATAAATTGATCGCGGAAATTCCTGTTGTTACGCTGGAAAATGTTCCGGTTGCCGGCCTGATGGGCCGCGGTTGGGATGCGATTCGGTTGCTGTTCAAGTGACAATCGCGCAAGCGATTGTCATCCCGAGCCGCATGCGGAGAGGGATCTGCTGTTCGGGTTTTTCGTGGTTGGATTGTCATCCCGAATCGGATGCCACGAGCGATATGCTTTTTTTGTTTTAATATTTTCACCTCCACCCCTCACCCTGCCCTCTCCCAGGGGAGAAGGTTCTCAAAGCCCTTCTCCCCTGGGAGAAGGGTGGGGATGAGGGGGACGCAGGCTGACGAGAAGACGAAAGACAAACTATGACTACCAACCTCTGCCTCCCCACCGTCTACCTGAACGGCACTTTCCTGCCGATTGAAGAAGCGAAAATTTCACCACTGGATCGCGGCTTTATTTTTGGCGACGGTGTTTACGAAGTGATTCCTTTCTATTCCGGTCGCGGGCTGCGCATGCGCGAGCACTTAAAGCGCCTGCAACGCAGCCTGGATGCGCTCGAAATCGAGAATCCCTATGCAATCGAACACTGGGAAACGATGATCACCGCACTCATCGAAAAAAATGAAGGCGATGCTGGCAACAACGTCGGCGTGTACATTCAGGTGACGCGCGGTGTGGCCAAACGCGATTTTTCGCCCCCCAAGGGTCTGACGCAGACGGTGTTCATGATGGTCAATGCCCTCGCCACACCGAAGCCGGAAATTTACGCCAAAGGTATTTCGTGTGTTTCGCTCGATGACAATCGCTGGCTCAAATGCCAGATCAAATCGGTCGCCTTGCTGGGCGCGGTGTTGTTGAAGCATGAATCCAATCAGGGCGGCTTTGATGAGGCGGTGCTGTTCCGCGACGGCTATCTTACCGAGTCCTCCGCTTCCAATATCGCGGCGGTAAAGAGCGGCGTCATTCTATGCCCGCCAATGGATAACCTGATATTGCCCGGCATCACCTATGAGTTGATGATCGAGCTGGCGCGCAAGAATAATATCCCCCTGGAAAATCGCCGGGTTTCGCGCAAAGAAGTGAAGAAGGCCGATGAGTTATGGATCATGTCTTCGACCAAGGAGGTCGCGCCCATCGTCATGCTCGATGACAAGCCCATTGGAACCGGCCAGCCCGGCCCCATCTTCAAACAAATGTATCAACTCTTTCAGGAATACAAACGCACGCTGTCAGCTATGCCCGCAGCGGCTGAATGAAATATTGGCGATGACAACCGCGCACCATCCGAAAAACCTGGGCAGCGGCGGGGAGACCCTCCTCCAGTTTCCAACTCCTTTCCCGATCAAGGCAATGGGCCGCATGAAATCGGTCGACGCCGATGCAGGCTTTGCGCAGGTTGTACTCGAGGTCGTGTTGAAACACGCGCCAGATTTTGATGCGGCCAGCCTCGAAATGCGGCCTTCCAAAAACGGCAATTTTATTTCGGTGACTGCCACCATCAATGCACAGTCGAAAGCGCAGATCGATACGATTTATCTGGAACTCACCGGCAATCCTCTGGTACTGATGGCGTTGTAGTCTTTGCAAACATCCATCATCAAGCACTTGGGTCTGGTCGATTTTGAACGCACCTGGCGCGACATGCAGCAGGCCAATAAATCGCGCACCCCAGAAACACCCGACGAAATCTGGCTCCTGCAGCATCCTCCGGTGTTCACGCTGGGTCTGGCCGGCAAGCCCGAACACCTGCTCGCACCGGGTAACATCCCCGTCTTCAAAATTGATCGCGGCGGACAAGTCACCTATCACGGCCCCGGTCAACTTGTTGTTTACCTGCTACTTGATCTCAAGCGGTTAGGCTTCGGCGTCAAAGAACTTGTGAAACGAATCGAGCAATCGGTGATCTATTTACTTGCAGAATACGGGATCGAGAGTTATCGGAGAAGTGGCATGCCGGGTGTTTACGTGAATTCCCCCTCTCCCCAACCCTTGCAGGGAGGGGCTAGACCTTCTTCCCTCCCCCCTCGCGGGGGAGGGACCGAGGGAGAGGGGGACGGCTGGAAATTGCCTGCCGACGCCAAAATAGCAGCCATCGGCCTGCGCGTCGCCAATCACGCCACCTACCACGGCCTTTCTCTCAATATCGATATGGATCTGGAACCGTTTTCGTGTATCAACCCATGCGGCCATGAAGGATTAGCCGTCACGCAGATGCAGGATTTCGGGGTTGATTTTGGCAACGAGGATAAAATGCAGATCATAGGCGACAAGCTAAGCACTCACCTGTCGCAACAACTTTACGGAATGCATCATGGCTGAAGCCGGCGTCAAACAAACATCCGAATCAAAAATGGCACGCATCCCCATCAAGGTGGTGCAAATAGAGCGCTTGAAAAAACCGCAATGGATTCGCGTCAAAGCCGGTTCCACCAATTCGCGCTTCTACGAAATCAAGCAGATTCTGCGCGACGCCAAGCTGCACACTGTATGCGAGGAGGCGTCCTGCCCTAACATCGGCGAATGCTTCGGCAACGGCACGGCGACATTCATGATCATGGGCGACCTCTGCACGCGGCGCTGCCCTTTTTGCGACGTGGGCCATGGGCGTCCATTACCACTTGATGTTGATGAGCCCCGCCACCTGGCGGAGACGATCGCCAAACTGAAACTCAAATATGTGGTGATCACCAGCGTGGACCGCGACGATTTGCGCGACGGCGGCGCGGAGCATTTCGTCAACTGTATTCGTGAGACGCGTGCTTTGTCACCGCAAACGCAGATCGAAATTCTCACACCGGATTTTCGCGGGCGACTTGATCGCGCGTTAGGCATATTGCGTGCCGCACCGCCGGATGTGATGAACCACAATCTCGAAACGGTACCGCGCTTGTACCTGCAGGCACGTCCAGGGTCGGATTACGCTCACTCGCTGAAGCTGCTCAAAGACTTCAAACTCGAACATCCCAATGTGGCCACCAAGAGCGGGCTGATGCTGGGGCTGGGGGAAACCAATGAAGAGATTCTCGAGGTAATGAAGGATTTGCGTGCGCACGATGTCAACATTTTAACGATTGGTCAGTATCTGCAACCATCCGGGCATCACCTGCCGGTGTTGCGCTATGTAACGCCCGATGAGTTCAAGATGTTTGAGCGCGAGGCTACCAGGATGGGATTCAGCCATGCTGTTTGCGGGCCGATGGTGCGATCGTCTTATCATGCGGATCAGATGGCGCATGAGGCGGGGGTCGCGCAGTTAGAGAGCGTTTAAATTTAAATCGCCACCCTCAGCGCGCGTGCCTGTAGTGCCTCACTCAACCGCGCCTGCGACACCAGCCGCGACATCTGGGAATAGCTGCGCGCCAGCGATTGCAGCAGGTTGCGCTGAATAGCGTGCTGGGTTTTCACTTCAGCGCCGCTCGTGCCTTTGTATAACTGCATCAGTGCGGCCGCAGGAAACTCCAGCAGCACCGATTGTTCACGCGCCCGCGCGTTGGTATTGTGTGATGTGCCACCGATAATACCCATATAGCCGACCAGCGATCCGGGGCCGAGCACGGCCAGGCGTCGCACACAGCCTTGAAAATATATATTGGCCTCGACCGCGCCGCGCACCACCAGATAACACGCGTTGGCAGGTTGCCCCCCCGCTAGTAGCCACTGTCCTCGCGGTACTTCCAATATTTTGGCCGCCGCCGTGACGTACTCGATTTCGTCGTCGGTGAAGCCTGCGAAAAAAGGCAGCAGCGACAGGAAACGACCGTGATCGAAGCCGCTGGTACGCGTGCGCGGCGTGTTCACCAGCGGGTCACTGCTCGGAGCTGGTTCCGTGATCGCCCTGTCCTCTGGTGCCACCTGCTTTTGCAGGTCGCCATTCAAAGCCGCAAGCCGCGCTACCAATCCGGACGTGATGGTGCGCTGGATCGCCAGCGCGGCGGGGTTTCTGCCCGCGATCAAAGCGCGAAACAAGTTGCGCTCAATAAACCACCCATCAACATGGGTCACGGCAAAGACGCTGGCGATAGATTGGCCGTTTTCGAGTAGCGACATTTCACCAAACATACTGCCGTCGGACAATTCGACGACCGTCTTTTCGCCTCCACCGGGCAAGGTGACGCGCGCTTCAATCCTGCCTTTGCGAATCACATACGCGCCGCGCGACGGCTCACCATGTCGGACCATGCGACTGCCCGACATAAACGATACGGGCTGCGCCATCGCCAATAATTGAGCGGCGTCCGACTTCTCCAGCCCGCAACATATACCAGTCGCACAAAAAGCCTCGAGCCCCGCGTCCGGACACTCGTCGGGGGAGTCGTTTGCGTTCATTGCGGAGAGGGTGCGTTCATTGCGGAGAGGGTGCGTTCATTGCAGTAAAAGGTAAATGCCCATACAGAGAAGTTTACAGCGATCATTGTGCTTCATAATCTTCAGTAATCAAACCATGTGCCGCGCCCTCCTCTATTTAGGCCAGCCTGTGCTGCTGGATCACCTGCTCTACCAGCCCGATTCGGCGCTGGTACGGCAAAGCTATATGCCGAAGATGCTGCACTTGTTGAACCTCGCCGGTTTTGGTTTGCGCGCATGGGATCCGCGGTCGCATTCACCCGAAGCACCATTCATGTATGGCTCGCCGTCGTTGCCGGTATTTGACCGCAATCTGAAAAATATCGCCGAGAAAGTACGTGCCACCTGCGTGTTGGGGCATGTGCGCGGCGTGGCTTACAGTACGACGGTAGATATTTCGCTGCAGAACGTGCATCCCTTCCAGTTTCCCGGCGTGCCGCTGTCGATGGCCCACAACGGTGATCTCGCGCGCATGCCTGAAATGAAGCGATTGCTGGCGCCGCATGTACGGCCGGAATTTCTCACGGAAATTCGCGGCACCACCGACAGCGAATGGATATATGCGCTCATTGTCTCGGCGTTGCCTGATCCGCGCCGGCTCGCGACGCGTGAAGAACTACTGGCCGCGATCGAATGCGCCATCGCGGTCATTCGCGCAGCGCGCGCGCAACTCGACATCGCGCACTCATCATCGGTAAACCTGTTCATCGCCGACGGCACCCAGCTCGCGGCGGTGCGTTATTGTTTCGATTTCGGCTGCTACGCGACCGACGATCCGGCACGGGTACACGAGGCCAATCTTAATTACCTGAGCCTCTGGTACACCCTGGGTCGCGACTATGGAATGCATGACGATGGACTTGGCAACCGGGAGTGGCGTATGACGGGCGGTGCCGAAAACGCCGATTCGATCATCGTGGCTTCGGAGCCGTTGACCCGCGATACATCCACCTGGGTGGAAGTGCCGGAGTATTCAATACTGCATGCCGAGCTGACCGGTGGCACACCAGCGGTGACGGTGAGGTATCTGGATTAAATAGCTAGCACTGGCGCGGCGTTCCAACCACAAATGCTCTGAAACGCCCGCGTTTGCTAGTGTTTGCGTAACTTTTCTGTGCGGCAGCGCTACGACGGTGACAATTAAGCTTGCGCTGCCGCGATTCATGGTGCCGCTAATGCAGCGTTGGCGTAGAATTCGCGCTTCGCTTTTTATTCGCAGAAAATTTCATGCTTCCCTCCATTGAGTCGCGCTTAAGCAAAGAAATTTCCGCTAAACCATCGCAAGTCGCTGCGGCTATTTCCCTGCTGGACGACGGCGCCACGGTGCCGTTCATCGCGCGTTATCGCAAAGAAGCAACCGGCGGGCTCGACGACATTCAACTTCGCCTGCTCGAAGAGCGGCTGCGCTACCTGCGAGAACTGGAGGCCCGACGGGCGGCGATTCTGGAGAGCATTGAATCGCAAGGCAAGCTCACCGACGCATTGACCGCCAGCATCAATTCTGCCGAAGACAAAACCACGCTTGAAGACCTGTATCTGCCTTACAAACAAAAACGCCGGTCCAAGGCGATGATCGCCAGAGAGGCCGGACTCGAGCCGCTGGCCGATGCGTTGTTGACCAACCCCATGCTTGTGCCGGAAGTGGAAGCCGAAAAATATCTGTCGGTCGCGCCGAAGACAGCAGAAAAGGACACGGTGGTCGCCGACGTGAAGGCTGCGCTGGAAGGTGCCAGGCAGATATTGATGGAGCGTTTTTCTGAAGACGCTGGTTTGTTGGGACGGGTGCGGGCGTATCTTTCGCAACATGGGGTAGTCGAATCGAGATTGATCGAAGGCCAGGCGGACAAAGGTGAGAAATTTGCCGATTATTTTGCCTATGCGGAGACCTGGAGAACAATCCCCTCACATCGCGCGCTGGCTATTTTCCGTGGACGCAACGAAGGCATCCTTACTTCGAAGCTAGTACTCGATTCCGAGGCGGGCGAGGAAAAACCTGCGTGGAATGCGCCATTGAATCCGCTTGAAAACATGATCGCGGGATTCGCCAACATCACCAACAAGAGCCACCCCGCCGATAAATGGCTTAACGAAGTAGTGCGCTGGACCTGGCGCATCAAAATTTCACTGCACATGGAAACGGAGTTGATGTCGTCCTTGCGCGAGAGAGCGGAATTGGAGGCGATCAACATATTCGCACGCAACCTGAAAGACCTGCTGCTCGCCGCGCCCGCCGGGCCACACGCAACGATGGGTATCGATCCGGGCATTCGTACCGGCTGCAAGATCGCGGTGGTGGACCGCACCGGCAAAGTATTGGAAACGGCAACGGTCTATCCACACGAACCGCGTCGCGACTGGGACGGTGCGTTACAGACGCTGGTGGCGCTGGTCAGAAAGCACGGTGTCGATCTCATCAGCATCGGCAACGGCACGGCGTCGCGCGAGACCGACAAACTGGCGGCCGATCTG
The DNA here is from genome assembly GCA_046589675.1 of Usitatibacteraceae bacterium. Lineage (GTDB taxonomy): Bacteria > Pseudomonadota > Gammaproteobacteria > Burkholderiales > Usitatibacteraceae > UKL13-2. The sequence continues at coordinate 1,292 of JBKJVA010000214.1, read as the reverse complement.
ATCAAGCTTGTGCCTGAACAAAGAATGACAAAGATCGTTGTCTCCGAAGCGGGTGCCTCGGTGTATTCTGCGTCCGCGTTCGCCTCAAAGGAATTGCCTGATCTGGATGTGTCGTTGCGCGGCGCAGTATCGATCGCGCGACGCTTGCAGGATCCGCTGGCGGAACTGGTGAAAATAGACCCGAAGTCGATCGGCGTTGGGCAGTATCAGCACGACGTGAACCAGACACAATTGGCGCGTTCGCTGGAGTCGGTGGTGGAAGACTGCGTGAATGCAGTCGGTGTGGATGTGAATACGGCATCCGTTGCGCTGCTGACACGTGTTTCGGGTCTTAGCCAGTCGGTGGCGACCAACATCGTCAATCACCGTGATGCAAATGGGGCCTTTAAGTCGCGCATTGCATTGAAATCCGTGCCGCGTCTGGGCGCCAAAGCGTTTGAGCAATGCGCTGGATTTCTTCGCATCAGCAATGGGGACAATCCGCTCGATGCGTCCTCGGTCCACCCGGAAGCGTATGCGGTGGTCGAAAAAATCCTCGCCGACATTCAAAAGGATGTGAAATCTGTTATGGGCGATGGCAAATTGCTTAAATCACTGCACGCCGAGAAGTACGTCGATGCGCGCTTTGGCCTGCCGACCGTCACCGATATCATCAAAGAGCTGGAAAAACCCGGTCGCGACCCGCGGCCTGAATTCAAGACCGCCACGTTTCAGGATGGCGTGGAAACGTTGCGCGACTTACAGCCGGGCATGATTCTCGAAGGTGTCATTACCAACGTCGCCGCGTTCGGTGCGTTTGTCGATATAGGTGTGCACCAGGATGGATTGGTGCATATCTCCGCGTTAGCTGAAAAATATGTACAAAATCCGCACGATGTGGTGAAAGCGGGCGACGTGGTGAAGGTCAAAGTGATGGAAGTCGATGAGAAGCGCAAACGCATTGCGCTGACTATGCGGTTGAACGATACGACCGCACACCGAGAGAAAAATGTAAACTCTATCTCTGGCGCGGCTTACAGGCCAAAAGCGGCCGAAAACGCCCGTCAGTCAACGAGTTTTGCCTCTGCGCCTGCCGGTGGCGCTTTGGCAGCGGCGTTTGCGAAATTGAAAGAGAAGGGCTGAGTCTCTACATGGCTATCGCGCGACGATTCACCCACCACACGAAAATCCCCGCTGTCACAAACATGATGAGACTGTAGATCGCCGCCGGCACCGACATCATGCCGTTTCCCAGCACGTTGAAGGCGATGTAGATCGCCAGCGTGCCGTTGTGGATGCCGATTTCCATGGCA
>JBKJVA010000145.1:0-3725 GCA_046589675.1 Usitatibacteraceae bacterium | reverse complement strand
ACCGATGATGAAGGAAGAAAAATCCAGATCGGTGGATGTAAGAGACGGCGTTAAAGAAGCCCCGCGGGATACCCGGGAAGTCGTGAAAGAAGTGGCAAAGGAAACCGTTTAAGCCCGCCGTGGCTCGAGCGCCAGGTTGAAACGAAACATTGACCAGGAACCAGACAGTACTCGAAGGAAAAGTCGCATCGCGCGACACGCTCAGGACAACACCGGGTGGAGTCGCAACGCTACATTTATCACTGATTCACCAATCGACACAACGCGAAGGCAAAACAGAAGTTGCGGTTGAAGTCGAAATGAACGCCGTTGTGTTTGGTGAGTTGGCAACAAAAATGAACAGCGTGAAAGCGGGCGATAACATTTCCATCAAAGGTTTCCTGAGTCGTAAAAATCGTTTCAGTCCAATGCCGATATTGCACATAACCCAATTCAAATTTAGCTAGAGGTAAATCATGCCCCGTCCAGGCCCCCGCGGTAAGAAGTTTGACAAGAACAAGAAAGACACACGCAACCCCAATCGCGGTCTGTTTCGCCGCAAGAAATTCTGCCGCTTCACGGCTGAAAAAGTTGTCGAGATCGATTACAAAGACATCGGCGTCCTGAAGGAATTTGTAAATGAAAACGGCAAGATCATTCCGGCGCGCATCACCGGGACGAAGGCCAGATATCAGCGTCAACTCGATGTAGCAATCAAGCGGGCACGGTTCCTCGCCTTGATTCACTACACCGACCTCCATTAAGTCGAGGCCAGGAGAAAATTATGCAAATCATATTGATGGAAAAAGTAGTTAACTTGGGTGCACTCGGCGACGTCGTAACCGTGAAAAACGGCTATGCACGCAATTACCTGATCCCCGAAGGCAAGGCCAAGCGCGCCACCGAAGCTGCCAAACAAGAGTTCGAAGTGAAACGTGCAGAACTCGAAAAGAAAGCCAGCGACATTCACGCCGTTGCGCAAGCGCGCGCCGAAAAGCTTGAAGGCTACATGGTGCAAGTGACGCAAAAAGCCGGCGTTGATGGTCGTTTGTTCGGTTCAGTAACCAATAGCGACATCGCTGAAGCGCTGACCAAGCAGGGATTTGAGATGAAAAAAGGCGAAGTCGTGATGCCTAACGGTCCGCTGAAGACCATTGGCGATTTCCCGATCACGTTGAACCTGCATACCGACGTCAAGGCGCAGATCACCGTGTCGGTATTGGGTGACCACACGTAAGTAATTGTTTTCATACCGGCGAGCGCGCGCAATAAGCGAACCGGTGCTTCACAAAATGACCGCTGCCTCCTACCAGGCAGCGGTTTTTTTATCCACAACTTATGCACACGATATGCACGTCAATCGCACCGCATTATCCGTTGCGGTAGCATAGGGTCAGTGACAGAATCCTCGCTCGACTTTTACCATCAAAAACTCAAAGGCCAAACCTGAATGGCTGCAAATTCCTCTGTTGTACCGCTGTATTCGCAGGACACTGGCGATCCCCAGATTTCGGCCCTGAAGCTGCCGCCGCACTCAATCGAGGCGGAGCAGTCGGTACTCGGCGGTTTGCTGTTGAACAACGAGGCGTGGGACCGGATTGGCGACATCGTCACCGATGAGGATTTTTATCGCGACGACCATCGCCGCATTTACCGGCACATCTCCAAGCTGATTGAAAATAACAAACCGGCGGATGTACTGACGGTGGCAGAGTCGCTGCAGCTAGGCGGTGAGTTGCAGGGCATTGGCGGTATCAACTATCTGCAAAGCGTCTCCGAGGGCACCCCCAGTGCCGCCAATATTCGCCTGTACGCCGAAATCGTTCGTGAACGTGCGATCACCCGTCGGCTGGCACGCGTAGGTGAAGAAATCGCCGATGCCGCCTACGTGCCAAATGGCCGCGAGGCGCGTCAGTTACTCGACGAGGCCGAGAAAAAAATATTCGATATCGCCGAAATGGGCCGCAAGCACGGCCAGGGATTCATGTCTATGTCCGGCTTGTTAGCCGACGTGATGACGCGTCTGGACGAGCTTTCCAAAAATCCGTCTTCGGTTACCGGTAAAGCCACCGGCTTTGTTGATCTCGACGAAATGACTTCCGGGATGCAGGATGGCGACCTGATTATTCTCGCCGGGCGCCCGAGTATGGGTAAAACCGCAATGGCCCTTAACATCGCCGAACACGTGGCACTGAGCTTGGGCCTGCCGGTGCTGATCTATTCGATGGAGATGGGCGGCACCCAGATCGCCCAGCGATTTTTAAGCTCGATTTCGAAAGTCGATCAACAGCGGCTGCGTACCGGCAGGCTGGAAGCGCGCGACTGGGATCGGCTCAATGTGGGCTTTGCCAAGCTCAATGACGCGCCGATTCATATCGACGAAACCCCGGCACTCACCGCACTCGACCTGCGCGCCCGTGCCCGCCGCATGTGGCGCCAGTACATGGGTTTGGGTTTAATCGTGGTCGATTACCTGCAGTTGATGTCGGCGTCAACGTCAGGCGAAAATCGCGCAACCGAGATTTCCGAAATTTCACGTTCCCTTAAAGCGCTGGCCAAGGAATTGAAGGTGCCGATTGTTGCGTTGTCACAGTTGAATCGTTCGCTCGAACAGCGCCCCAATAAACGCCCGGTGATGTCGGACCTGCGCGAATCGGGTGCCATTGAGCAAGATGCGGACGTGATCCTGTTTATTTACCGCGATGAAGTTTATAACCCCGAAAGTGCGGAAAAGGGCACGGCGGAAATCATTATCGGCAAGCAGCGTAACGGCCCGATCGGTACCATTCGGCTGACCTTCGTTGGCCAGAACACAAAATTTGAGAACTATGCGGGGCCGCAGGGCGGCAACCAGGGCTACTGAACGCGGTCCGCTGTAGAGTGTCAGTTGGCACCATTCACCGCAGCAGAGATTTATTTTCGGAACAATGCCATCCCATGCCCCGCCCCATCCGCGCCGAAATCTCACTCTCTGCATTGCGCCATAACTACGCGCTGGCCAAGGCCAAAGCGCCCGGTACAAAAATTTTCGCGGTCGTCAAAGCCAACGCCTACGGGCACGGATGCAAGCGGGTTGCCGCGGCACTGCACGACGCGGATGGATTCGCCACGCTGGAGCTTGACTCTGCGGTTCAATTGCGTGATGCAAAAATCGAATCGCCGATCCTGCTGCTACAGGGGTTTTTCAGCGAAAAGGAATTGCCCACGTTTGTGCAGCAACAATTGACGTCGGTGGTGCGCGATCTGGAGCAAGTCAAACAAATTACCGCAGCGAGCCTCTCAAAGCCGCTCGATATCTTTCTGAAATTTAACACCGGCATGAATCGGCTGGGTCTCAAAGGGCCACTGTCCGGCTATGCGATCAATATGGCAGCGTCGCATCGCAACTTTGGCGCGGTGACGCTGATGACGCACTTCGCGAGTGCGGATGGCGAGCAGGGCGTTGCCACACAATTGGCGCGGTTCGATGACATCGTCAAGGTGGCCAAGCCGGTGTTCGGCAAGAAAGCCTTCGGCCAGAGTGTGGCCAATTCGGCCGCGTTACTGCGGTTCCCGGAAACGCATCGCGATTGGGCGCGTCCGGGCATCATGCTTTACGGGTCGAGCCCATTCGCCGACATCAGCGCCGAGTGGCTGGGATTGAAGCCGGTGATGGCGCTGCGCAGCGAGATCATCGGTGTGCAGGCGCTGGACCCGGGCGATAGCGTCGGCTATGGGGGATTGTTCACGGCAAAAAAGAAAATGCG
>JBKJVA010000131.1:0-8284 GCA_046589675.1 Usitatibacteraceae bacterium | reverse complement strand
GGCGTTTCCCGCAGCGTAATTCACGGTAACGCTTTCGACACCCGGCACATCGCCAATCCGCTTTTCCAAGCCGGGCACGCTTAATACCGACAGCATGTCGCGCACGTCGATCACACTCGTTTTCACCGTGGCTCCTTCGTCGTCTTCATTTTCGTTCAGCGGGCATCAGCGATCTACGCCGATTTTTCAGCGTAATCTGTTGTGCCAGAACTGCGTTGCGAATCCATGGAGCGCGCCGAGCACGAGACCGGCGACGATGAACATCACGAAACCCAATAAAAAACCAAGGGGACTACCGGAGATCGGCAACGGACTGGCTGGTGCAAGTACTGCAAGCAGTCCAAAGGGCGGAAACAGAAGATCGAAAATTGCGCATGAGATATATGCCGCCCCAAGCGTCGTCGCCAGAGAGAGCGCATTTACTTTCCAGGAGCCGGCGTTGGGATCGATGGGATCGGGCGTTGAAGATTTCACGACAGGCGCGGCTTCGATTGCGCGAGTGGCCGGCGCGGGCGCGGCAGCAGCAGTTTTTGGTGCAGCGGTTACGGGCGTCGAAGGCTTGGCGACCGATGCCGCGTGGTCCTGATGGCCACCCATTTCGGGAATAGCGGGGGACGCGACGGGAACTGTTTTCGGCACGGCGGCGGGCGAGGGTGCGGTAGGTTTCGGCACAGCGGGTTCGGGCATTGAAGGCTTCGTGCCTTGTGCCGCGTGGTCCTCGTGGCCCGTGATTGCGGGCGCGACCGTGGAAGCTTTCGGTACGGTCACTTCCGGCGTTGGCAATGCGGCGGGCTTGCCTGCGGACTTGTGTTCGTTCACCGCTTTGGGTGGGGATTCGCCTGCAGACTCATTCGCGGAGTGGTGCACCGCCGCCTTGATGTCGGTAGCCTGAAGTCGGGTTTCGTCGTACCGCACGGTGGCAGTTTCTGCTTCGAAATTAACTGTGACGCTTTCGACGCCTGGCACCTCGCTAATCCGCTTTTCTACGCCAGCCACGCTTAATACCGACAGCATGTCGTGCACTCCAATTACGCTCGTTTTCATCACAACTCCTTAACGGTATTCATTGAAGACGGGCGAGTGGAGCGTTGATGATGTTGAGCCGGGCAAAATATTGGTTGTCGTCTGGGAGGCTGATCCGCCGTCAAAGCGACCAGCCTCCGTTGCGTTGCCGAGGACGACAACGCAACGGCGATCAGGACGGGTTAGGCATCGTGAACTGCTTCAAGAAAGTCTCGGCCTGCGACTTGTTCATCTTGCCGGTCTTCTTGGTATCCATCTTGTCGAACATCTTTTCCATGTGCGCCACCATCTCGGCCTTGGACATCATCCCGTCTTTATCCATGTCGCACGACTTCATAAACTCGTCCATATTGACCTTCTTGGTCGTATCCGCTGCGAATACTGCGGGTGCGACCAGCAGCGATACCGCGACCATCGAGCTTGCAAGCATATTTGTAAGTTTCATTTCATTACCTTTCCAGGTTGTTACGGAACCTCTGTCCGATACGTATGCACGGATGCAGGGGAGTGCCGGCGTTGCTTTGCGCAACCAATGAGGCTGATTGCGCAAATATGATAGTCCGCTTTCGCAGAAATTGCGGACCTGAAAGCATTTCGACACACTAACCGTTGCGTTGCAGCGATCCTACACGGAACTACCGCCGAAGTCTGTGCGCGAGCGAACATGGAGTTTACTCAACGGACGGATTTGTATTGGTGCCGGATATTCGCGGAAAGGGTAGCCGAACGCCACCTCTCACCTATTGCCTCCCCCACTTGCGATGTAGAAAATTGTAAATTGGGACGTAGACGAGGCCCGCGTACGCGCCAAGGAGAAAACTTTGCGTCAGCCCTACGAGAAAGCCTAACCAACTGTGCGCTTCGTATCCCGGCAATACTTGCTGGAGAATCGCAACCATGTGTACGCCCGATGGCGTCACCATGCCGTAGACGACACAGAATACAAATGTAAACGCGGCCCAAAACGCCAATGACCAAGTCACAACTTTTATATTCAACATATCTTTGCCTGTCTCCAATAAAAAACTTTCAACAGGTCAATGGCGATGGTCCGGGCTTTGTTGTGAAGGACGTTGCGCAGTGTCTTTGCTTGCCGACTTGGGATCATGGTCATCATCGCCGCTGCCACTAACGTGACCGCTATGACCGCCATGACCGCCGTGACCGAACATATGCATCGCAATCATCCCGGCGAAGAACAGCACCCAAACCCAGTTTTGCGAGAACCATTCCATGATTTACTCCTTTTGCAAGTGAATTAGCAGCAGCCGCCGCAGCAACCGCTCTTGTTTTTTTGCTTCTGACCGGCGTTAGTCGCATCCACACCAAAGCCCGCCGCTGTCACCGCCAGTGTCAATTGCGCCGGCGAGGTCAACCGCTCGTTGTATTGCACCGTGGCTTCGCCGGTCGCGAGCGATACGTTTACATCACCGACGCCAACAACCGCTTTCAGTGCGTTGGTTACGCTACCGGTGCAGCCGCCGCAAGTCATGCCAGTTACATTCAAAAGTTCCGTTTGCATGTGTTACCTCTGTCCTAAGAATTAAATAAAAACTATGCGGTAATACGCCGATGCATTTGCACAGTTAGTGCGATAGCAAGACATCGTTGGTGCATCTACAGCACCACCGGTTTATCCGGCAGTTCATTGCGGTCGCCGCCGACATTAGGAAAAAAGTTTATTAATTGCTTTGACACCGCCTGAATGCCGCTGACTACGCCGCCTTCGTAATTCTCTTGTTTAAACGCTATTTCCATGGTGCGACATATTATTTCCCATTCCGTTGACCCTACCTTCGTGTGAATTCCGCGATCAGCAACGATCTCGACATCGCGGTCAGCAAGCAACAGATAAATCAGCACACCGTTATTTTGTCCGGTGTCCCATATTCGCAATTGCGAAAATACCTCGATCGCGCGTTCGCGCGCGGACTGCCCCCTGCAAAGCGGCATGCCGTCGAGTGCACCTTCGACGACGAAACGGATTTCCCCGGCGTGTGCGGTCTCACTCGCCTTGATCACTCTGTCGATTGCGAGCAGCGTGTCGCTTGGGAATGCGCGGTTGACCTGCCAGTGAGTCATCACCAGATGTTTGGCTATGCGTTTGATGTTTATCACTACCACCGTCCCGTCGCGCCGCCGCCGCCAAAGCCACCGCCACCACCACTGAATCCGCCGCCGCCTCTGCCACCAAATCCGCCTGTGCCATAGCCGCCGCCGCGATGTCCTCTGAAGCCATGTCCGCCCAACCCGCCACTGAGCAACGTGAAGACCAGTGCCATAAGCCCCGATACCAGCGCGATAGATATTGCGCCGGCGAATAGCCAGGCAACAACTGCCACCACGCCGCCCGTCGCGAGCGCACCGGGGAATCTGCCAAACAAGGAACGCAGCACCCCGCCCATCACCAGCGCAAGAATAAAAATGACTGGAATGAGTTGCTGAATACTGGTAACGCCGTCGTTGGGTTTTTCACTGCGTTGCGGCAATGATTCACCGTCGACGACACGAATGATCTGGTCGATCCCGGCGGTAACGCCACCATAGAAATCCCCTTGCGTAAAGCGCGGTGTAATGCTTTCGCTGACGATGCGCTTGCTGATGGCATCATTGAGTGCACCTTCAAGTCCATACCCGACCTCGATGCGCACCGCACGGTCGTTTTTGGCGACGACAAGAATGGCACCGTCATCCACTTTCTTCCTCCCAAGTTTCCACCGTTCCGCGACGCGCACAGCATATTGCTCAATCGCTTCTGGCGCGGTCGTGGCCACGATGAGGACTGCGAGCTGACTGCCTTTTCTGGCTTCAAACGTCTGCAGGGTCTGCTCCAGCGTTGCCTTCTGTTCTGCGGTGAATGAAGTGGTCTGGTCAGTGACGTGCCCGGTTAAAGGCGGTACCGGCACCTGCGCGGCGGCGATAAAAGCCCAGCCAAGCGTAAACAAAAGAAGTGCTGCTCTTGCCAGGCGCATCGCAATCACTTGGTGTCTCGCTTCGCAGCGCCCTGCGGCGTGGACGGATCTGGTGCGAAATTCACCGCGGGTGAGTTGGAGATGTCCTTTTCGTTTTCCACGGTGAAGTTAGGCTTCGTTTGAAATCCGAACGCCATCGCCGTCAGGTTGGAAGGGAAGGAGCGCACCGTCACGTTGTACTCCTGCACCGCTTTGATGTATTGATTGCGCGCAAGCGTAATGCTGTTTTCCGTGCCCTCCAGTTGTGCCTGCAACGCGCGAAAATTCGCGTCGGACTTCAACTGCGGATAGTTCTCCGCTACCAGCAGCAGCCGGGAAAGGCTGCCCGACAATTCCCGTTGTGCGGCCTGGAACCTGGCAAATGCCTCAGGGTTGTTGAGCAGCTCCGGGGTCGCCTGAATGCTGCCGACTTTGGCGCGGGCGTTGGTGGCACCAAGCAGTACGTCGTTTTCTTGTACGGCGAAGCCCTTGACAGTATTCACCAGGTTGGGAATCAGGTCTGCACGGCGTTGAAACTGGTTCAAAACGTCAGCCCAGCTCGACTTGATTTGTTCGTCATTGCTTTGCAATGTGTTGTAACCGCAGCCGGTAGCGCTTAGCGTCACCAACGCTGCCAAGACCGCCAATAACTTGCGCATTTCAATTCTCCATTTTCGCAGACCAAGTCAACCTATGTGTATGCAGGTTAACGTGCATGCGGGAATGGTTATTGAGGTAGGTCAAAGGAACGTCATACTGCTTCGTTCAAAAAGGCTTTCGCGGTGCGCAACTGGTTTTCTCGTCCGCCAGCCTTCGATTCCTTTTCAGCCGATCCACGCCTTTGAAAAGTTCGCATGTAGTCTTCGCAACAACCGGCTTCTTGATCAGTTCAATAGCAATGCGGGTTATCGTGCTCTGGCACACTATCTTTTGACAGAAAAATGTAGAACGCCATTTAACAAGGCTTTCCAGACGTTTATGGCCTAGTGAGCCCGCCAATGCTTGTGTGTCTCGATGTCGGACGGTCGTCGAGCGCGGGCCTGCAATATTGTTCGACCTATCCGGGTCATCGCTGTGGCCCTCATAACCAATCTCCCGCGAAAGGCGCTCGGCAGGATAGTTGATGCGGCAGATTTCCACCGCGCCGCGCTTCACGTCGAACGTAATCTCGCCCATACGGAACGTGCAACCGTGAATGTTTTTGGAAGGAGCGATTGCTACTCGCGCGCTGTGCCGTCACTTTGGCGCGCCTCGTAAAGCCGGACGTGCCAGCGCGCATTGAATCACTTCTTTTGCTTGACGACCCACACTACAAGCGCGACAACCACGATAACAAGCAGGATTGGCATCCACATCCCGCCATATCCACCCATCCAGCCGCCGCCCCACCAGCCTCCATGCATCATGTTTCCGCTCTGCGCCAAAGACACGCCAGTGGCTAACAGAAACACCGTACCAACGGCCAAAGCAAATAAACTTCGCATGAATTTTCCTTAGTAAACTAAGCGATTATCTAAACAGGTGCCAATGCATCTTGCAGGCACCTGTCGTATAGCCTCAAAAACCCAGATAGGCCTTGGCTTTAGCCAGCGCATCCGTGATTGGCCTGAATGGTCCAAATTTGTGTTGCTCCAGCGGAAACATTGGCGCAAAGCGCGGGTCATCGCTGGCCAGCCCAAGGCCATCAACGCGCGGCATGGTGTAGTCATACGCCGCGTCCGGGGCTTTGGACAACCAATTTGGCACGCCGCTTGGACTGATGCCCGACCAGTCATTAATAAACCTGGAATCAAAGGGCCGGTTCATGGAAATGATGTAGGCCGTGACGTCCCAGACGTCCTGTGGCGACATGCGCGTGCTGGGGTCCAGACTATTGACCTTGTCATAGGGCATGTTCCCGTTGACCAAGGTCACCGCCGTTGCTAACCGGCCCATACCTGCCATCAAGCCAAAACTATTTTGTCCCCACAAAGCCGGGTAGCGGTAGCGTTTCTCGTCATCACGCCATACGCCCTGACCATCTTCCTGATGACAACTTTTACAGCTGTCCTGGTAAATTGCTTGTCCGCGCAGCGGATTGGCAGGAGTAATTAAATTAGCTAGTTTGGGAAATTCCTGACCCGGCACCTGTTTCCAGGAATACCCCGGTTGCAAACCCGTCGCCAAGAATCCGAAGTAGGCAACGATGTCCTGCATCCACTGACTGTTAATCGGCAGGGCCTCCCCGGCGAGCGAGCGCTCGAAGCAGCCGTTGATGCGGACTGGCAAGTCCCGGTTCATGTTCTCGCGCGCACTGAAGGCACCCGGTGGTGCATATTTATAGGTGCCGACAACCCACGGCGAAGAGTTTGGTCGGGTGCCATCATCCAGGTGGCAGTTGGTGCACGCAAGCTTGTTGCCCACATAGGGTTTGCCATTGGCAGCGCGGACTGCGCTTTCGGCACCTAGGTATTTATAAGTGCTGTGGATAAGGTCCTTGCCCCGGATGGCTGACTCGTTCATCGTGGCCGGTGCAGGCAGCTTGTAATACGGGGCGTAGAAGGCGTCGAACATTTCTGGATTGGTGCCACTTCCCGCCAGTGCCGGACCGCTAAGCACACTGCATGTTGCCAGGATCGACAGTATCAAAAATTGGCGTTTTCTTTTGATTTGCATGAAAAGACCTCGGTAGAATTTTTTACGAACCACCAAAAAACTAAATGATTTCAATACGGGCCATTTTTTAACAGCCAAAGCAAATAAACTTCGCATGAATTTTCCTTAGTAAACGAAGAAACTATCCGACTACGTCGGCAACGGGTGGGTGACGCCGAAGATCGTCATTTGGACGGAAAGACGCCTTTTTCTCGCGCTGCCTGAATCGGCTGCCACGGGCCGTACTTGTGCTGCTCGGCCGAGAAGCCTGGCGTGTAGGGCCCAAACGCAGCATCGACTGGCTTGTTCTTGCGTGCCGGGAAGTCCGCGTCGAGATTCGCCTTGACCGGCCGTGGTTGACTGTTGACGTACGCGGCCACGTCGAATGCCTGCTCATCCGTCAAGACTGCGTTGATGTGGGTGATACCACTGGGCATATTGCCCTTGATAAAGCCCGCAGCCAGGGTAACGCGTGCCATACCGGCACCGTTGTTATAGCTGTCGGCACCCCACAATGGCGGAAATTGGTAACCATCGGCATCGCCCGCCTTGCCGCGTCGCACGCCCTGGCCGTTGTCGCCATGGCAGGCCACGCAGGTGGTCGCGTAGACGAGTTTCCCCGCCGCAGGATCGGCAGCGCGCGCCAGCGGTTTCAGTTTCAGCGTGCCGCCGCCTTCGAGTTTCGCGCCGACGGGAATGCCGGTCGAAAGAAATTGCAGATACGTCATCATCGCCTTCATTTCTTCGCTCTCGAGCGGCAGCTTGCGGCCGTTCATGCTGCGTTCCATACAGCCGTTAATGCGCTCCTCGGTGGTGGAGATCGCGTCTTCGCGTCCGCGGTATTGCGGGAAGCTGACAAAGGTGCCGACCCACGGGTTACCGAACTTGCGCCCGCCGGCTTCCATATGACACGAAGTGCACGCCAGGTTATTGCCGGCGTAACGCTTGCTGACATCCTTGACCTCAGGTCCGATGTGCTTGTAAGTTGCCTCCATCAAGGCTTTTCCCTGGCGCACCATCTGGCCGTACTTATCGTCAGGTAATTTTGTGATGTCAGGCGCTTGCCAGTCTTTCTGGCCTTGGGCGAACGCGCCTGCCGTCAATCCCGCGCTGATGGCCATAGCAATGATCAATTTGTTGGAACGCTTCATTTCAATCTCCATAAAAAAGTTGGACTCATGCCTTGAGGCTCGCGCAGACCCGCTGTAAAAGTACCCTGACTTCCTTGCCGAGGGCATGCACCTCTGGTTTATCGACCAACTGCAGCACAACATCGGTATCCATGAACGCAACGGTGATGGTTCCGTCCGCTTCTTCGCGCACGACCACGTTACACGGGAGCAACAAACCGATGTCGGGGTCGGCTTCGATGGCGCGGTGTGCAAGCGGGGGGTTACATGCGCCGAGTATGCGATATGGTCGACGATCAACATTAAGTTTGGCTTTAAGTGTGGCCTTGACGTCGATATCGGTGAGTATGCCGAAACCTTCTTTTTTCAACGCCTCGGTGACTTTCGCGATGGCGGTATCAAACGGTATCTTTAGCTGCGTGCTGAATCCATACATGAATTGACTCCTTTTAAGTGGCAAAACGAGTGGTGAGCCACGTCGCCATAACCTGTATGCAGATTAACGTGCACGCGGAAATGATTTTTGATTTGGATCAATCAAAGGCC
>JBKJVA010000115.1:0-11499 GCA_046589675.1 Usitatibacteraceae bacterium | reverse complement strand
ACTCCTCAATGTTAGTGGAGATGATGTATGTCAAAGATGCCGATTAAAGAAGGCTAAGAACTTTAAAAACTATTGCATTTCAAATGCCTGAATTTCAATCTGAAAAAACCGCCTGCCGAACGCGGCCACGTGCTCATAATAATTGGAATTTTCATTATTGATTGTTGCGTCGCAGCATTCGAGCACCCAAGGCTGCACGTGCTTCATAAAAAAATGCCTTTGTGATTCGAGCGATGCAGGCGCGTTTGCAACATCACCTAATATCAACGCACGCATCACGTCGCAAAGTGCGGCGAGATGATCTTCCGTTTCCCGCACGGTGCTCTCGCGAGAAAAACCCATGCGGGCAAGGTCGGTTCGCAATTCCGCCAGCGGTTTCTCGTTCAGAAATCCCGCCTGATAGTACGATCCATAAAGCATCACGTGCGCACGTCCCACACCACCGAACAGAATGTCGAACTCGTCGCTCACTGCATCCGGTGTCACGATGACAGACGCCGCCGCAAGCGCAAGCCAAGCGTCGGCCAAGCCGCGCTCACCAGTCGCCGATGGCTCCGGCGCAATGATGATCGCATGCAGCAGACGTGCGTCAGGCGCCCGATAGAAAAGGTTTGCCAGCAGTGCATAAAAGTCAGCGCGTACCTGATCTTCCTCGCCGATCAATCGAGGTTGTTCAAAGTGGACGGCTTGCGCACTATTCACGAAATTCTCCTCAGTGTTGTGCCGGAGTATTACCGGTCAGGACGGAGTACTCTTGCGTGTTCGACATCATGTCGACCACGCGGCAATCGGCACACATCTGTAAACGCTGCAGTTTGCCTTCGCCCTGGAACATCGAATGCCCCGCCAGTTTGCGCAGCATGGTGTCGATCATCTGCTTGGTACCCAGCGCTTTGCCGCAGGAGATGCAATCGAACGGTTCGGCAGCGTTTAGCACCACTTCTGATTTGCGTGTGTCACTGAGTAACAGGCGCGGAAACAGCGTTATGGCGTTTTCGGGGCAAGTGTTCGCGCAGAGGCCACACTGCACGCAGTTCCGCTCCAGAAATTTGAGCTGTGCAATATCGCCACCGTCCATCAAGGCAGATTCCGGACATGCGCCAGCGCAAGCCATACACATCGTACATTTTTGCTTGTCGACGGTGAGCGTTCCATACAGGCTACCCCTCGGCAAAACAATCTGCTCCGGCAACGTTTTCGCGTGCCGCATGAAATGCTCGATCACAAATTCAAGTGTGCCGCGTTTGTCGTTTGAAAGATTGAAACCGGCCGGGACCGGAACCGTCTCGCCGGGCACGATAGTTTGCAATGCAACATCGACATCCACGCCATCACTCGTTTGGCATACTGAAAAGTGGGTGCCTGCAAAACCGAGCGCATGCAGAATGGTCTCGCCGAGCGCCATTTCACCCCTCAATACTTGAATATATTCTGGCGCCTCGGTGCCCGCCGACAGCACCGCCACGTGCCCTGCGCCGTAGGCAATGGCCCCTAGCAAAACATCGAGGCCGGTCGAAGCAACGTGCCATGTCTCCAGCGGCAACATATTGGCGGGCAAACCGACGCCGGCAGCGGCCAGTGCAACAATGGCGTCACGTCCATCGGTAGCATTGTGAAACAGTACCACCGGCACCGCACCTTGCCCCCTGGCTACAAGGCGATAGGTGTTAAGCAGTGTTTTCAATTGTGCGCCACGGTCCGCTACCAGCGGATACTGGTAACTCATCGCGCCTGATGGACACACCGTCGCGCAGGCACCACAACCCATACAAAGGTGTGGGTCTACTGTTACGCTGTCACCAACCGACTTGATGGCCTCGGCAGAGCAAATGTCGATGCATTTGTTGCAGCCAGTTTTCATCGAGCGGCTGTGCGCACAAATTGATTCTTTGTAGGCGAAAAACTTGGGCTTCTCGAATTCGCCCACCATCTCGGGTAATTCGGCCAGCGCTCGCGCAAGGGCTGCGCCATCGCCGACATGAAAATACCCTTGCGGCGGTTGATGCATGCGAAATAATGGTGCGACCCGCAGATCCAAAACCAGGTCAAACGGTGCCATTTGGGGGTGACCTGCAGATTGCGATTCAAAGACCAGCTCAAACGCACCGAGATATCCAGTCAATTTGACCAGTTTACCAACGACGATTTCAGTCTCCGCAACGACCGGGGCAGGTAACGCGCCGGTCCACAGAACTGCGATCGTCAGCGTTTCATCCAGACCTTCAATTACTTGCGCGGCCCGCGGCGCGCTATCGGCGATGATCAGCAGTCGACCGATGGATTCGTAGGACACGCTCGCCACTGGTGTCAGCGGTGGCAACTGACCGATTGCTGCCAGCGCGGCGACCTTGGCTTTAAGGGAAATATGTGACGGAGTTGTTATTTGCTGAGGCACTGACCAGCCATGGGCCTCATGAAGAGTCAATACGTCTTCGGCTGGACGATAGATATCGATACCAGCATCATTATTTGTCGCTGCCGCCTCCGCAACAGCAACTAACGCGTCGTATTCGCGAACGATCTCCATCTCCTCGAACCACTCTTATTTGGCTATCGTAATCCTGTGCCCTCAACGATTCTACAATTACTCCTGCAGCAACTTGACACTATTTAGTTGACATGCTTGTTACTGATTAGTTCCTCGCACTTGATGCTCCGAGCCTCCCTCAGCGATGGACACCACTGCGTCGGGTGTAGCCGGACCTTGCACAACGCTAGCTTCGGCCTGAGGAACGACTACTGGTACGGCAGCTTTCACGGCGTCAGCGTTGTCAGTGGTCTCCTCGTCGTCAAATAGTCCTAACGTCTTTGCGATGTTCATTTGCCGAATCACCTCCAACGGCAACGGCGTATGAACGGAATAATCGTCGATGTAGGTATCCAGGCGATCCATGATGTTGTAATGTGGATCGGTGAAAAGTTTTTTCATCGCCTGATTACGCAGTTGCCTGTCCACGTCCTTGGCCATAAACGGCGAAAAATCAGATTGTGGCGTGAGGCTATCGAGCGATGGCAACTCGACTGCTGCAGGCGTTCCAGGCAAACTTGGCTCTGTACAAGCTTCTTCAGCCGTTTTGTGCTGGGGAAGGCCGTCGCTGCTGGTGTTTGGTAATTCGACGTCGGTAGATTTATCGGCGACCCCTGCAACCAGCACCGGCATTTCCTGTCGCTGGCTATGCTTTACCCTTGCCCATCGTGATAGGAAAGGCTCATCGGTCGTCTTGACTATTGGTCTTTTTGCGGTCATGACATTCCGCTCTTGTAACGGCCGTCTTTACTCTCGAACGATTTTGGCCGGATGCGCTGCTTTTTCTGCGGTGGCTGGTAATTTTCCTGTACCCAAGCTGACAGCGCCGCCTGAATATCCGGTGGCATGGCGACACTTTCCACGTTCTCCTGCGCGTCCATCCACCGCGCCGCCTCGTTGTAGCTCAAGGTCACCAGGTGGGGATAGATGGAGACGCCATCTTCATCGACGCGCCAAGTCACGAACACTTTCGGTGCCGGCGCGGTGACGTTAAGGTAATACCCTTCTCCCTCATCGCGAAACACCGTTAACTCGAAACCAGGATAAAGCTTGTGCAACAGCCCCTCACGTTCCATCAGGATACGCGGTTCGGTCGCGCTGCCGTCGTCGGGCAACACGCCAGCCAGCTGCCATTTTTCACTTTGCCAGCGGTTGTTAATGGCGATTCGCTCCATGACAACCGAGATCGCAAACGTCAATTTTTCCAAGTCGGCCCCGTCAATTGCACACACGAAATTGTGCCAGCGCATGCATGTCTGTAGTCTAGTTTCTCATAACGATGCGCAGTTGGTGAAAGGTCGCCAGAATCGGTCGGCAATTCCGTTATCCTATACACATGTCAACGCGAGACGTTATCAGCATTATCCCGGCTGCCGATTTGCGCGCCCGGCGCATTCCGATGCTTGCGGGTGCCGTGGATGGGCGAACGCTCGCCGACACTCGCGGCAGACAGTTGCGCGACCTGCGCATCTCGGTCACTGATCGCTGCAACTTTCGCTGTACCTACTGTATGCCCAAGGAGGTATTCGACGCCGATTACGAATTCCTGCCACACGCAGAATTGCTCACGTTCGAGGAAATCGTTCGGGTCGCCAGGATTTCGCACGGACTGGGCGTTGAAAAAATCCGTTTGACCGGTGGCGAGCCACTGCTGCGCAGGGGGATTGAGCGTCTGGTTGAAATGCTTGCCACCCAACTGCCAGGCGTGGACTTAACGCTCACCACCAACGGTAGCGCGCTCAAAGCCAAAGCGCAAAGTCTCAAAGACGCCGGGTTGAAGCGTGTCACGGTCAGTCTCGACTCGCTGGATGACGCCACCTTCCGGGCGATGAACGATGTTGATTTCCAAGTCACCAAAGTACTCGAAGCGATCGACGTTGCGGCAGCGGCAGGCCTGGGGCCGATCAAGATCAACATGGTGGTCAAACGCGGCGTCAACGATCACCAGATCGTCGATATGGCAAGGTACTTCAAAGGGTCAGGGCATATCGTGCGCTTCATAGAATTCATGGATGTCGGTGCTACCAATGGCTGGCGCATGGATGACGTGATCCCTTCTGCAGAGGTGGTGCGTCGTATCAGTGGCGAATTCCCATTGATCGTTGCAGACGCCAACTATCAGGGCGAAGTGGCGGAGCGCTGGCGCTATGCGGATGATTCGGGAGAAATCGGCGTGATCTCCAGCGTCACCCAGGCCTTTTGTTCAAGCTGCACCCGTGCACGGCTCTCCACCGACGGACAAATATTTACTTGTCTTTTCGCGCAACAAGGCTTTGCCCTGAAACACCTGTTGCGCAGTGGTGATGAAAAAGGCGCAGACTCGGCTATCAGGGACGCGCTCGCGGCGATTTGGCAGCATCGTGCGGATCGGTACTCGGAGATTCGAACGGCGGAGTCGGCGAAAGCGCGCAAGGTTGAGATGAGTTTTATTGGTGGGTAACGAGGTGGGAAAACAACAAAAATTGAACAGAATTAGCGGTGGCAAGCCAGATTCAGGCGAATGTTTTTTGAGCGATCTCAAGCTACTTTTACTTCGCGCTTAACCCGCTCTTTTTTCGTTTCAATTAGTAAATTTGTCGAAAGCAATGACGCGAATGCATGGGGGTGAGACGCGATGGTACTCAGGATCGTGCTTTTTTCATCCCCTTGCTTGCAAGCAATAAAACGATGATCGATGGTGGACCCAGTCCGTAGCTGAAAGTAACTAATGCACATCCCCGCCCTCCTCCAGTTCCTCGAAGGTCTCGCCGAAAACAACAACCGGCCATGGTTCCTGCACAACAAACCGTCGTACGACATCCTGCGCGAAGAGTTCGCCGCACTACTAGCCGATATCGTTCAGCGCGTAGCGCAGTTCGACAAAGATATCGAGCACGTAGACCCAAAGAAATGCATGTTCCGCATTTATCGCGACGTGCGATTTTCCAAAAACAAGGTTCCGTACAAAACGCATTTCTCCGGCGTGATCGGCGGCAAAACGACCGACAAATCGCGTCCCTCGTACTATTTCCAGATCAATGAAAAAGGCGTGCTTGGTGTCGGTGGTGGCATTTATATGCCCGAGCCAGACACGCTGCAAAAGATCCGCCACTTCATCATCGGCGAACCGACGCTGATGGACGCGCTACTCAAGGATAAAGGGCTGATCAAAACATTTGGCGGTCTCTCTGAAGAAGATCGCATGCAGCGTCCGCCCAAAGGCTACCAACACCTGCCTGGTGACCATCCGCATATTGAAGTCATCAAGAACCGGCATTTTTTTGCATTTACGGAAACCAGCCTGAAAAAGAAATTGTCCAAAGATCTGGCAAAAACCATCGGCGACGAGTTTGCCAATTTGTATCCTTTGATCGTGTGGTTGCGGGAGGCAGTCCGATAGTAAACTCCAATACTGGTGGGGCCTGCAGGACGTTTTATCGCCACAACCCCCGTCAATGCTAGACATTTATATTCATTCGTTCGATTATGTCCACCCGTCCCATTCTAACCAACGCCGCGCGCCCCTCTACCTTCACGGTCGACGCCATCGATGAACATGGCATCGTGCAGCCCACCCCGATTGCGGGCGAGCATCCGCTGACGATCTACGTGGACAAGCGTGAAATTCTTACCATCATGACGCTCGGTGCCGCGCCCGAGGCGCTGGTCATCGGCTATCTGCGTAATCAGCGACTGCTTGAATCGATTGATGACATCGTCTCGGTGCAGGTGGATTGGGAGGTGAATGCATGTTCCGTCACCACGCGTCACGGGCTGAAAAATCTCGACGAGAAAATGGCCAAGCGCACCAAGACCACCGGTTGCGGGGAAGGCACGGTGTTTGGCGACTTGATGGCGGATCTGGAAAATGTGAAGTTGCCGCCAGAAGCGCGACTTGCTGAAGAAACGCTTTATGCCCTGCTCAACAATGTGCGGCTGTACGAATCGATCTACAAGCAGGCTGGCGCTGTGCATGGTTGTGCGCTGGCGCAAGGTGCAAAGATTCTGACATTTGTCGAGGACGTCGGCCGCCATAATGCCGTCGATGCCATCGCCGGCTGGATGTGGCTTGAAGACGTCGATGGCGGCGACAAGATTTTCTACACCACCGGTCGACTTACCAGCGAGATGGTGATCAAAGCGGCGCAAATGGGCATTCCGTTTCTGGTGTCCCGTTCCGGTCTCACGCAGATGGGTTATGAAATTGCCCAGAAAACCGGCATCACCATGATTGGGCGTGCGGTGAATAAACACTATTTACTGTTCACTGGCGCGGAGCGATTAATGAAGGTGCCGACGTGATGGCGTTACAAACATTTGCCCGCAACATGCGCGTGGCACCGCCTGACGCTGAGGCGATCTTATGGCGGCATTTACGCGCGCACCAATTCGCCGGTTACAAATTCAAACGACAGCAGCCTATTGGCAATTACATTGTCGATTTTGTTTGTTTTGAGGCGAAAGTGATTATTGAGGTGGACGGGGGGCAGCACAATGAGTCTGGTGCTGACATGGAGCGCGATGCCTGGCTCGTCGCTCGCGGTTACCATGTGCTGCGATTCTGGAATAACGAAGTGACGGGGAACATCGACGGCGTGCTTTTGACTATTTTTGAACGCTTGGCCCCCTCTCCCCAACCCCTCCCCCTCGAGGGGGGAGGGGCTAGCATTTCATCCCTCCCCCCTCGAGGGGGAGGGTGGAATGGGGAATTCGCGGCGCATGCGCCGCGCCCGTGGAACGGCTGCCCGATGCAGCGGGCAGTGCGTCCTGCAAGGAAAGAGGGAGAGGGGGAGCAGCCATGACCAAAATCACCGGCCTCATCCTCGCCGGCGGTCGCGGCTCACGCATGGGCAGTGTCGACAAAGGCTTGCAGCCATTCAGAGGCAAACCGATGGTGGCGCACGTGCTGACGCGATTTCAGTTACAGGTCGATGAAGTCCTCATCAACGCCAACCGCAGCATTGAGGAATACGCCGCTTTCGGCTATCGCGTCGTTGCCGATGCCATCGATGGCTTCGCAGGCCCACTTGCGGGCCTGCATGCCGGCATGACCAATGCCTCGCACCCATTGGTGGCGACCGCGCCCTGCGATTCACCGTTCCTGCCGCTTGATCTGGTCGCACGGCTGGCGGCTGCAATGCAAAGGGAAAATGCGGACCTTGCCGTGGCAAAAACATTCGACCAGCCACATCCGGTTTTTTGTCTGGTCAAGACCAGTCTTGCTTCTCATCTGCAGGGGTTCTTGGAAAGTGGTCAACGGAAAATCGACAAGTGGTATGCAACGCTTAGCGTTGTGGAAGTTGCGTTCGATGAAGAGGAAGCGGCGTTTTCGAACATCAATACCGTCGAAGAGTTGAAGTCCTTCGAGCAATCACCGCCGCAACAGTAGCTGCACAAGCGTCATGCCGAAAAAACGCAATGCACAACGCAGCCGCCAATATCGTGCGGGGCGAGTGGCATGCGACGATGAAGGAGCTGGCTATTGTCAGCCTTCATCAAGACGGTACAATTACTGGTGATAAATTGATTCCACTAAATTTCGCCTGAACCATATACCAATGGATAAACCGCTCACCATCACCGAAGCCTCCTGCGCCGATGACTACGACCCGAACTCCATGCCGGTCGCGAAAGCGCGCGCTTTCATCCATACCTTCCTGTCGCCGCTGAAAGGATTTACGCGTTTACCGATTCGATCAGCTCTCGGCCGCGTTTTGAGCGAAGACATCATTTCTCCCGTCAACGTTCCAGCGCACGTCAACTCGGCAATGGATGGCTGGGCGATCCGCTTTGAAGACCTTGCCAACGATGCAAATGCGGCATTTACTGAAGTTGGTACCAGCTTTGCAGGCCAGCCATTCAGCGGCACGGTCGACAAAGGTGAATGCGTGCGCATTTTTACCGGCGGCGTGGTACCGAAAGGGTGTAATGCGGTCGTGATGCAGGAGAAGGCGCAGGCTGCCGCCAAGTCGATCACATTCGGTCCGGGCGTGAGACATGGACAAAACGTGCGTTATGCCGGCGAGGACTTGCAACAGGGTGCAGTCGCGCTCGCCAAAGGACGCGTCATTCGCCCCGCGGAACTGGGATTGCTGGCCTCACTGGGCATCGGTGACGTGAGTGTGTATCGGCCACTCCGCGTAGTATTTTTTTCCACCGGCGATGAACTGGTTTCCATCGGGCTCCCACTCGGTGAAGGGCAGATTTACGATAGCAATCGTTACACCCTTTACGGCATGCTGACACGCATGGGTTGCGACGTGATCGACATGGGTGTGATACGCGATGATCCGGCCGTGCTCGAAAAAGCATTTCACGACGCCAGCGAAATCGGCGATGTGGTGATTACCTCAGGTGGCGTATCGGTTGGAGAGGCAGATTACGTGAAACAGTTGCTCGCCAAACTGGGCGAAGTGGTGTTCTGGAAAATTGCCATGAAGCCAGGCCGACCGCTGGCGTATGGAAAAATTGGCAAGGCGCATTTTTTCGGCCTGCCCGGAAACCCCGTCAGCGTGATGGTCACCTTCTACCAGTTTGTGCGCGACGCAATTCTTGCCTTGCAAGGCGTAAATCCAGTGCCCGCGCAGCCGCTGCTGAAAGCCGTCTGTACCTCAGCCATCAAGAAAGCGCCGGGTCGTACCGAGTTTCAACGCGGCGTACTTTACCTGGAAGATGGGCATTACAAGGTCCGCACCACCGGCGAGCAAGGCTCAGGTATCCTGAAGTCGATGTCCGATGCAAATTGTTTCATCATGCTGCACGACCACGTCGGCAACGTCGAGGCCGGGGCAACCGTTGAGGTACAAATTCTGGAAGGAGTTGTTTGAGAAATGGAACCAAAGCGCCGCAAGTTTATTGAAATCTGTGTTGTGGGGGCCGCACCATGTACGGTTTCGGTCGCTGCCGCAGCGCCCCCAGCGTCTGCAATACCAAACTCGTCCACACCACTTACTGCCAGACAATACAACCGTGTCAAGCTGGTCGACGGTGATGGTAAAGCGATCAAGGCAAAGTCACTTAAAGCGCATCACAATTATGTGTTCAATTACCCATACGCATCAACGCCATGTTTTTTGCTCAATCTCGACAAGCCACTTGCCGACAGAGTGAACCTGAAGACCGAGGGTGGGGGCAGCTATGAATGGCCCGGTGGCGTCGGAACAGCGAAATCGATCGTCGCGTACTCGGCTATTTGTGCGCACAAACTTGCTTACCCTACTTCACAGATCAGTTTTATCAGCTACCGCCCCAAGCCATCGAAAGCAAATGCGCGCGGGCAAGTGATTTCATGTTGTGCCGACAAGAGCGTGTATGACCCGCTGGTCGGCGCGAAAGTGGTGAGCGGTCCCGCGCCGCAACCCCTTGCCACCATCTTGCTCGAACACGACGCGAAAACGGATGAGTTATTCGCCACCGGTATTTTCGGCGGCGAAAAATTCAATGAATTTTTCCAGAAATACGACTTCAAACTTTCGCTCGAAATGGGTTCAAAGGCGAAAGAAGTCGTCACACTTACCACCAAGCTGAGTGATCTTGCCGCCTACTCAACCCAAACCGCGCAGTGCTGAATGGTCCCCTGGATAGAATCCGCGCTCGATTTTCCTTCTGTCAACACTGCGCTCGCTGAGCCAAACGGTCTGCTGTGCGTCGGTGCTGATCTTGCCCCGCAAACAATCATTGCCGCCTATTCGCGCGGCATTTTTCCGTGGTTTTCCGACCACCAACCGATCCTCTGGTGGAGCCCTGATCCGCGCATGGTCCTGTTCCCCGCTGAGTTCAAGGTTTCAAAATCGCTCGCCAAGACGATCAATCGCAAGCTATTTGAGATCCGCTTCGATAGCGCTTTTGCAGAGGTAATTTCTGCCTGCTCAGAACCGCGCCAGCAAGGTGGCGGCACCTGGATCGTTCCGGAAATGCAAGTCGCCTACGCGCAACTGCACACGCTGGGTGTTGCCCATTCAATCGAAAGCTGGCGCGATGGAAAACTGGTCGGTGGCTTGTATGGTCTGGCGCTGGGACGCATGTTTTTCGGAGAATCGATGTTCGCCCGTGAGACCGATGCCTCGAAAGTTGCACTCGTGGCGCTGGTCGACAAACTCAAACGCGACGGCTTCGAACTTATCGATTGTCAGCAAGAGACCGGTCACCTCGCCAGTTTTGGCGCGCGGCCTATTGCGCGCGACAACTTTGTGCAACGGCTGAAAGAATTGATAAACTCAAACCAGATAAATTCAGCGTGGCACAAAACCACACCAAAGCTAAATGTCGAAGCTTAACGATCTTCCGTTTGCGAATTTACAGTTCTATGCAACTGCGCCCTACCCGTGCAGCTATTTGCCGGGCCGACTGGCGCGTTCCCAAGTTGCCACACCAAGCTATCAGATCGACCCAACCACCTACAGCCATTTGGTAGCCGCCGGGTTTCGACGCAGCGGTGCATTTACCTATCGGCCGTACTGCGATCAATGCCACGCGTGTACACCGGTGCGGGTGATCGCTGGCGCGTTCACGCCCAACCGGTCGCAACGGCGCTGCATGAAAGCCAACGCCTCACTTACCACCCGCGTCATGGAGCTCAAATATTCACACGAGCATTACGCGCTATATCGGCGCTACCAGTCGCAACGCCACCCCGGTGGCGGAATGGACCACGATAGCCGCGAACAGTATTCGCATTTCCTGCTGCAAAGCAATGTACGCACGCGGCTGGTGGAATTTCGTGACCACGGCCACTTGCGCATGATCGCGATCATGGATGAACTCGACGATGGCCTTTCATCTGTCTATACCTTTTTCGAACCCGACCAGCCGCGCCTGAGTCTGGGCAGCTACAGCATCCTGTGGCAGATCGCCGAGGCACGCCGCCGCAAGATCCCTTTCGTCTACCTGGGCTACTGGATCGAGGATAGCCGAAAGATGAGCTATAAAATCGACTTTCAGCCGATAGAGGGACTGGTGCGCGGGAATTGGGTGCGGTTAGCGCACGAATAGTT
>JBKJVA010000056.1:0-15349 GCA_046589675.1 Usitatibacteraceae bacterium | reverse complement strand
GTGGCGCGGCGCGGCGAAGCCTTTGTCACGGGGCTGCAACCAGCCAATCGGCTGACCCTGCAATGGAATAATCAGAAATGCAACTTTGACGTTAAGTTCGATTCCAACTCACCAGATGAAATCGCCCGTGTGGGACCGTTGCTGTGCAAAGGAGTAAAACGATGAAACCACTTTTCAGCCGCGTCCTGCTCGGGGCAACGCTGGTGTTCGCCACCTCATGGGTACACGCCGCCATCACCTGTACTTCCCCCACGTCATCGGGATACTCCACTTCGTTTACCGGTACGGTGCCGCCGAACAACATCACGCAGGGATCCTTCACTGTCACCTGCATCCGCAATCTGGCGGGCGACCCCACGACATTGAGTTACTCGGTGGGGGCCGACAACGGGCTCAATGCTGGCGGCGGATTCAACCAGGCCGCCCTTGGCGCCAGCCGCCTACAGTACGACCTATACAAAGACGCTGCTTGCGGTGTCAGGTGGAAAATAGCGGGGGGTAACAGAATCGACGACACCATGACGTTGAGCGGATCCACGGCGACCTCGAAGCAAACCAATTACTGGGGTTGCATCACCACATCCCAGACGCTGCCGGCCGGGATCTACAGCGATACGATTACGATGTCGCTCAGCGTTGGCGGCCTGACCAATACCTTTCCGGTGAATATTTCGACCCCCTCGGTCTGCACGATCACCACCGCGCCGGGCACACTCTCGTTCACCTATACCGCATTTGGCGCAGCCCAGATCGCGAGCACGTCATTTCGGCCCAATTGCACGATCTATCTGGCCTATTCCATGGCGCTTAGCGCCACCAGTGGCGTTGTGAGCGGACTCAATTATTCATTGGGGTTAAATGCCATCATCAACAGTGGTGGCTCGAGTCCGCTTGCAAGCACCGGCACCGGAGCGGACCAGACGTTTTACATCAATGGCAACATGGCAGCGGGACAGGCGGGCACCTGCGCCACCGGTACTTGCAGCGCGACTAACACCCATACACTCACTATCACCTATTGATACTGGCTCGCTGACCGGCTAACGTCCTCTGTTCCTGACCCAGTTAAAAAACTCACCGGTCTCCATGGGAGGCGCAATGAAGTATCCCTGGCCCAGATCACAGCCGAGCGACAGCAGCAAATCCCACTCTAGTTGCGATTCCACACCCTCCGCTACGGCGACGATACCCAGGCGTTTGGCCATGCCGAGACTCGATTCCAGGATGACTCTGCTGGATTTCTGCCGACAAGCATCGCGTACGAACGACTGGTCAATCTTCAATTCGGTAAATGCAATGCGCGAAAGTTGCTGCATCGACGAATAGCCAGTGCCGTAGTCGTCGATCGACAATCCGAAACCCTTCATGCGCAAGCGCGACAAATTCTCCAGCGCGCTGCCGAGCTGGCTGGCGGCAGCCGATTCGGTCACCTCAAGCACCATGTTGCGCGGATCCAGGTCTTGGGCCAGTACCAACTCTGTCACGCGATCCGCAATATTTACATCGGCGAGCGATTTAAGGGAGAGGTTCACTGACACCGTTGCATCCAGCCCGCTCCGGCGCCAGGTTCGACAGCAAATTGCGGCCATTTCCAACAAAGTATAAGTAAGGGTGTCGATTAGACCGCTATTTTCGAGCGCCCCAATAAACGCGTTTGGCAGCGTGATGCCCTGTTCCGGGTGCCGCCAGCGCGCCAGCGCTTCAACGCCCTTTATTGTCCCCGTTGAGAGCTCGACTTTCGGTTGGAAATAGGG
Organism: Usitatibacteraceae bacterium; assembly: GCA_046589675.1. GTDB lineage: Bacteria > Pseudomonadota > Gammaproteobacteria > Burkholderiales > Usitatibacteraceae > UKL13-2. The sequence goes on along the minus strand of JBKJVA010000056.1, from coordinate 13,595 downwards.
CTCGAATTCGTGATTGCGCAGGCCTGCGGCGATTTCTTCATGGGTAAATGTGTGCTCAACCAGTTTGAGCTGGTCAAGGTTGGTCCGCGGAGCCCTGTGGCGTCGAATCGCTGCGTCCAATGCCTGCTCGGTAATTGGTTTCTCGATTGCGCCAAGCAAGTTGATTCCGTAGGCGGTGGCCATGGTTTCGACGGAGCCGATGAGCGCTCTATCGAGTGCGCTGGCAAGGATGACCGACACGGGTCTACCCACTGCGCCCACATGGCGAATGAATTCCATACCATCCATGCCCGGCATATCGAGATCGCTGACAATGATGTCGATCAGAGCGACCGGATCGCGGAATATTTCCAGGGCGGCGCGACCATCTGCTGCCTCAAGAACAAAGCGGGCACCGAGGTTCTCGAGGATCTGGCAGGTGGCCCAGCGCTGAAACCCGTGGTCCTCCACTACCAGGAAACGTAAGTCGGCGATCTGCATGGCCTCAGGCTCCACAATTTAGATTTTCTATTTTCTCACCTTTCAAATTGAATCGAGGCAGACATATACACGCTCGACTTCCTGTTGCAGGACGGGCATATTGGCTTTCACGGCATCGAAGTCATTCGCGCGGCCAGCGACCTCGATTCGTTCGCACACCGCCGCGAACCTCAGTGCACCGATCATCCTGCTCGCGCCGGACATTCGGTGCGCTGCATGCACCGCACCCAGGATGTCTCCAGCGCTGACTGCCAGGTGCAACTTCGCTACATCATCATCGTTCAATCGCCGGAACATCGTAATGAGTTCCCGCTCGACGCTCACCTTGCCTTTCGACAACGCGGCCAGTTTGGAACGATCAATCGCGCTGCCTTTGGCAGCGGCGAGTGGAAGCCATTGGTCGAGTTTTGTCATCAATGCGCGAATTTCAACAGGTTTCACCAATTGATCGTCCATCCCCGCTGCGCGACAGAGCGGGGCTTCAGCGGTCATGGCATTGGCGGTACAGGCGATGATCGGGATGCGCGTCAAGCCGCGTCTCGACTCGGCGACGCGAATGTGGCGGGCCAACTCGAAACCATCCATATCCGGCATATTGCAGTCCGTGAGCACCAGCGCGTATTTTCCGGAATGCCATTTCTGCAGCGCTGCCGCCCCGGTCTCGGCGGCTTCTCCCGCATAGCCGATCGCGTTGATCTGCTGCAACAGGACCATGCAATTGATGGGATGGTCATCGACCAGCAACACTAGCGTGCCTTCGGCGGCGGCGTCGGCGATGCTGGGTGGACTCCGCCGCGACTTGATCATCAATTGCAAGGCCACCTGCGATATGTCCGCCGCCAATTTCAGGTTGGCCTGATCACTCGGATCGGCAATTGCCGGCGGCTGGGTCGATGATTCACTGGTGCCGGGGCCGGGGGCGCTTTCGATCATGCCGGGGCCGCCCAGCGAGTCGAGCATATCGTCGATGATGCGAAGCAGCGATTTGCTCGACCTGTTGACGATCTCCACTGTGGTGCGCTGTTCCGCGTCAAGTTTAGTCAGGCCGAGCAGTTCCAGCATTCCCAATACACTATTCATCGGTGTCCTGATGTCATGACGCATGGTTGCCAGAAACTTGCTTTTTGCGCGATTGGCCAGGTCCGGGCTGGCACGCGCTTCAAGTAGTGCGCATTCGAGTTCTTTGCGCGTAGTGATATCGCTCCCGTATCCGTTCCAGACGACAGAGCCGTCGGTTTCGTTATGCGCAGTGGCGGCAATGCTTAACCAACGTATACGTCCGTCAGCATGGGTGGCCCGGTATTCGTATTGCCAGGGCGAGTGTGCCTTGGCGGCGATCTTGAATGACGCAATAATTCCCGGCAAAAACTCCGGCAAGACCCGCTTTGCAAGCAGACTTGAATCGCGCATCAGGTCATCGCGATCAATGCCCAGTAGCGGCACTATGCCCTCGCTTAGATAAGTGAACACCAAATTCTCGCCACGATTCCAACGGAACTGACAGACTACACCGGGCATGCCGTTGGTAATCTCGATAAGCAGTTTCTCCGTAGTATTCACGCGCTCATCGCGTTGCTACCCCTTGCAGCAAAAACAGACGATGAATCGACTGCGCCCGCTCGAAATGGAAGTCGGTGCGCACAATGGTGCGGCTTGTTGGAAAGCATTTTTATTTATTGTTTCAAGTTCTTGCATGATGTGTGTCTTGTGCGCAGCAGAACCGATCATAACAGCGCTGAACGGTCCTCGGGACGGTTAGCACCCATGCCCGACGCGCCGCGACTGGCGCTGTTGGGCACTTGCATGGCACGTACGGCTTCCTCGCGCCGCGCTTTGCGTGACACGGTCTTGAAAGCCCCGTCCAGCACATCGTCTGCAAGTCCAAGACCCCGAACCCGTTGGACTTCGCCTGATGCCAACTTCAGGCGCAATTCTTCACAGCTCATCTTGCGCGTGGTGTTGGATTCGTAATGTTTGAAAAGGCAGGTGCCCATGATCGCAGTCACCCAGTTCAGGCGCCAGCGGCGGGTGCCGCCAATGTCGCGCGTTTCAATCCAGTCGCCACACGCCAACTTGAGCGCAGCAAGCGCTGCACTAGGCGAGGCAATGCTGGGCGATGTCGCCAATGCCTCGGGCGTCGGCATAAATCGCTCACCGCCGATTTCGGCCCACTTGTCGGCGAGCGCCAGTTCATGCGCGCGATGCAATTCGGCGAAGAAATTTGCAACGAGCCGATTTTGTTCGTCCGAGGTGTCAAGCGTTTTCAGCAGCAACTCAATAAATGACGGGAGATTTTTTGCCAGCCGCCGGCGCTCAATTTCCGTCGTCGCGGAACGCAGACTTTTGACGATGTCGTCCAAGGTTGCGAGACCCAGTTTCCAAGGCTCACCCTTCGGGCCGCCGTTCAGATAATCGTGAGTCAGTACTTTGCGCCACACCGTCAGGATAAATTCTCTGATCGCGGGTGCAAGCCTCAGGTTTTGCAATCGAAGTGCAATTTCGCGATCAGCCTGACTGCCGGCGAACACCGCCGCCTCGCTACACGTGAGGGCGCGCAGATCGTCGTCGGTCAGGAGCGTGGCTTCTTCATGGTGGTAAAAAAGACCATCGAGCTGATCGAACGCATGTTGGAACGCATTTGGCTCCTTTTGACTGATCTGCACGAGACCATCGATGATTCCTTCCACCGAGCGCGCCGTCGAGTCAACGCCAACAACCGGCCCAAGCGTGAGTCCGAATTCCGCGATCAGATCGATAAGCTTGCGCACCGGATGGTGGACCTGCGTCAGCAGCGACCGGTCCTTAAGTGCCAATTCCAGCACCGGCAGTTGCAGGCGCGCGATTACCTCGCCAAATTGCGGAGGCATGCGCGGGTCTGACTGCAATCTGTCAAACATAACGGTGACGATGTCGCCGATTACCTGCTCGTCCCGGGTGAGTTTTTCCTGTAGCGTCCGGCGGGTGTCATGCAATGTGCGACGGCCTGCCGCCTGCTCGATAAACGCATCGATGTGACGTTCCCCGTCCGGTAGGATGCTCGATGGTGGCACATTGGTCGCCAACGGCGCTTGGTTGGCAGTGACAGCGCCCCTGTCAACGTGGTTTGGCGACACACTCGCGGACTTCGCCAGAATTTGGGTGAGCGCGGAAGTCAGCGCCAGATTGACTGTTGCCGCACCCAATGCGACCTCCTGTTGCGTCGGTACTAAGGCAGACGGGCGCTCAGGCGTAAGCAACGGGCGTCCGAAGTACTCGCGGCTCTCGACATCGATGCCGTGTGCCAGCAGCGTGGAATTGGCAACGGCATAGACGGCAGGTACGATGTCGAGAAGAATCGGGCCGAATGCCTTGAATGCGGCCAATCGAACACCTGCATCCGTTTCAAGTGAACCAATTCCGTTCATCAAGGCGTCGGCAAATGTCCGCGGAAAGACCGGGTTATGGCTATCTGATGGATGATTGATGCCGGTCAGGATGACGATGCGTCGGGTCAGGGCCCAAAGCTCGTATTCGCATTGCTCCTTCAGCCGTCGACCGCATTGATTAACGGCGATTACTTCGTCCAGCCGATCATCGGCCAGCATGGTCATGTTATCCAGCGACAGTCGACCGCCGCGCCCACCGCTGTCGAACAACTGAAATACGCCATCGTCGAAAATTCGGCGTACCGCTACGGCCGTATGCGATTGCAGGTCGCGGCGGCGCGAATAGAGCAACTGCGCCGCCCGTTCAAAGCGTTTTTTTCCTGTCGGACTGGCACACGCTTCAGCTTCGAACTCCAGGCCTTCGCCAACATCTGAGATGGCGTCGAAAATGTGCCGCGCGAATTCGTCCGCAATTTGATCTCGGATACCGTCGATCAGGGTTGGGTCCAGTACGGATAGCGATGCGAATGTTATAGCGATTCCTTCGACCTAACAAGGCCCATTTCAATCGGCGTTAGTGCAATCGAGCCGAAACGGGGGGCGGGCGCGAGTGTCACGACCGGCTTGATTGACGAAGCCGGATACGATTGCCTCTACACCCAATTGCCTGCGAATATCAAATTACGCCCTATCAGGGAAATTACTATCAGGGAATTCCCAGTGCTGCCCTTCGTTTTTGCCGGGTCGCATCGTTTTCGGAGTCGCGCCAGTCTTGGATCTGGTCGCAAACAGAATGGAGGAGTCATGAACAAGATCACCCCGGTCAATATTTCCGATCCGCAAGCTGTGATTGCGCGCGCCCAAGCGAAAGCGCTAATTGGCAACTCCGATTTAACCGGGCCTGGCGAACCTGATGTTCAAGGTGCACGGTCAACGTTGATCAGGCCATGGCGAACGGCGTAAAGCACCAAGCCGGCGATGTCGTGGATATCGAGTCGTTCCATGAGTGCGGTGCGGTGCGTCTCTACCGTCTTCACGCTGACATTTAGCTGAAAGGCGATTTGCTTGGTGCTCTTGCCTTCGGCGATCATTTGCAGGATTTCACGCTGTCGCAACGTCAGCATATCCATCGGTAACTCACTCTGATTGGGTTTGCCGTGCAGGAAACCGGAGACGACGTGCTTGGATACACGTGAAGAAAGGTAAATTTCATCGCGCAATACGGCGGCGATCGCCATTTTCAAATCGACGGGTGCCGAATCCTTGACCAGATAGCCTGAGGCACCTGCCTTGATGGCGCGGTGCACAAAATCTTCGGTGGTGTGCATTGACAAAATGAGTACCCGGGTGGTGGGAACCGCTGCCATGATCTGCTCGGTGGCCTCGATACCGTTCAGCTCTTTCATGGAAATATCCATGATCACCAGATTGGGCTTATGCTGAATGGCTAAGGCGACTGCATCGCGACCGTTGTTGGCCTCGGCCACGATCTGGGTGCCACCCAGTTCTTCTACCAGGGCACGTATCCCCGCCAGCACCAGCGCATGGTCATCCGCAAGCAGTACCCGAATCAGGCTCATGTCACGCCACCCGTAATTTGGTCATTGCTTCTCTCAACGCCGGGTCTATCCGTCGCTGCGACGGTGAAAGTTGCCTGCACCGTGGTGCCTGCACCGGCGACAGTGCGAATCTTGAGGCGGCCACCGGCGAGCTGTGCACGCTCTTCCATGCTGATCAAACCGAGGCTCCCCGTGCGGAGGGCTTTGCTGCGTGCAAATTCCATGTCGAAGCCTACGCCATCATCGCGAATTGTGAGCGTCACGAGGCAATCACGACGCTCGACGCGGATACGAATCTGCTTGGCCTTCGCGTGACGGGTGGCATTGTTTAGCGCCTCCTGCGCGACGCGGTAACAAACACTTTCAATTTCAGCAGGCAGTCGCCCGACAAGTCCCTCGAATTGACACACGACGTCGAGGCCGGTGGCGTTGCGCTGCTGATCCGTTAACCACGCCAGCGCATCCTGAAGACCGAGTTGGTCGAGTTGCGGTGGGCGCAATTCAAGGGAGAGGTTGCGAAGTTTGTCGAGTGTGGTGTCGGCAATCCCCAGGCATTCGCCGATCAGTTCAGGATTATTGGCATTGCCCCCCCGTTCCAGGCGATGCAATCCGATCTTGAGGGCTGTCAGCGACTGCCCGATATCGTCGTGCAGTTCGAGTGAAATGCTACGCCTCTCCTCCTCCTGAATGCTGAGGATGCGTTTGGACATGATCTGCAAGCGCTTGTTGGCCTCGGCCAGCGCGTGATGTGCGAGCATGCGGTCGGTAACATCTTCGTGGGATATCACGGCACCGTCGGTACTGTCTTCCAGCGGCATCGTGCGCGCAACAAACCAGCGCGTGCCGCCCGCTACGGCGAGCTCGTACTCCATCGATACAAAGCCGGACTCTCGATTGATCACCGACCGCACCCCGTTCAAGCAACGTTCGGCATCGCTTTCGCCTGCATCTATCGCTTTCTGCAGCAGATCCAGGTAATTACTTCCCACGATTGCCGGTGCGCTATAGAGGAGTTCGCGGGTTTTGCCAAATGTCTCCCAGGCTTTGTTGGTTGCCACAATGACACCCTGTCCATCGAGCACAGCGATGCGCGTATTGAGCGAATTGAGGATGCCGCGTTTCATGGATTCACTGGCACGAAGCGCTTTTTCAACCAGCGCATTGTTCTGTCGTGACAGGCGGCGCTCGACGGCATCATCGATCGCCTTCGGCAGCCGTCCCAGCCGGTTCTTCATCAGGTAATCGCTGGCCCCTTTTTGCATGGTTGCGACCGCCACGTCCTCGCCGATGTGATGGGACACCACGATGAATGGGATATCGAGTTGACGTTCCTGTAGTATCTGTAGCGCCCGCTCAGCGCTGAAGCGCGGCAAGTGGTAATCGCAAAGAACAACATCGGGCAAATCCCCGGCCAGCGCCGCGTCATATTCGGCCTCGGTCTCTACGCGGGTTGCGGTGAACTTGATTGCCGCATCGCGCAGCGCAAAAAGCAGAAGCTCTACGTCGTCTGCTGAGTCGTCGACGATTAGCAAGCGATAGTGTGCACTCACCATCTCAAACCACGTCTAGGTAGTTGAATGTACATATAAATGCATCGTGCAGCGAAGATTTGGTGCAATGATTCCGCTTGCGGTGGTGGTCATCGCTCGCTGCAAGGTGCGGCCCGTTAACCAAGTGCTGGTCGTTGCGTTGTCGCAAATGTTGCATGATGTAATCCTAAGCACGAGCAGTCCAAAAAACTAAAGTATATGCGCTGCCAGGATGTTGATTGAACGAGGATTTTCCTGAGTCGGTGCCGCGATTTACCCGAAGCGCAATTTTTTAACAACTTCGTTCAGTATTTTCGCGTAGGATGAAACAAATGTGCAAAATAAGAATACACGGTGCGAAAAGTTCGCCGCGTACTTCGGCGGCGGGGCGAGCAAAACAGTGCAATGCCCAAAGTATAGGATACCCGCAGGTCAAATTGTTGTGGCTGGGACTCATTGCGTGCCTGCCCGCTTTTTTTTTGCTATGGCTGGTGGTGTATCAATTTGAATTGGCCCTACTCGCGACCAAAGCCCATTTAGTGCATGACGCTGAACTCGTCAGCCTGAAGCAGATGCGTTTCGATGGCGCGAAGCACTCACTCAAAAATTATCCGCCGGAACAGATTAAAAGCGGATCGCTTTTGTCGGAAACACACGCGCTGTACAGCGTTCGGGCCACCAACGCATCTCTCGCCGCTGACCGCCGCAGCGGTACTGGCCATTATCTTCGCGCCGTCGCCGATGTGCGAACGGTGCCAATTACTACTGCGCCATCAAAAAGTGATCACTTCTTTTGGTACAGCGCAGCTCTGGCGGCGGCACTGCTTGCCGTCATGCTGATCGCCTGGTACGGCATCAGGGAGCGCAGGCGCCATGTCGTTGCATTGGTCGCAAGCGAGGCGCGGTACCGCCTGTTTTTTGAAAGCAATCCACTGCCGCTTTGGGTTTACGATCTGGAGACGTTGCGGTTTCTAGATGTCAACGATGTAGCCTGTGCACGCTATGGGTATACGCGCGAGGAATTCAGGGCAATGACGATCCGCGATATCCGCCCGTTGGAAGACATCGCGGCGCTTGAACAACGAGTCACCCGCGCTCGTGGAACCGTCGTTGCGTCCGGTCCATGGCGGCATCTGCGTAAAGACGGCACGGTAATCATGGTTGACATAAATAGCCATGACCTTTTCATTCACGGTCACCGGGCAAGAGTTGTGTGCCCGCTGGATGTTACCGACAGAGTACATGCAGAGGACGAAGTTAGGCGTATGAATCTGCAACTGGAACACAAAGTCAAGCTGCGTACTGAAGAGCTTGCACGCTCGCTGGCCTTGCAGCAAAGCCTGTTTGATAGCGCGCCGCAACTTTTTTGGCTGGCCGACCCGGACGGATCGGTCACGTTTGTCAATCGAACATGGTCCGAAAAAATCGGCATCGCCGCCGATGACTGGAAAGGTGACGGCTGGAGCAAGTTATTGCATCCGGACGATCACGAGCGTGTCTCGCAAGCCTGGCTCGACGCGGCGTCAATAAAATTCGTCTTCGAGATCGAATACCGTTTTTTGCATCGCGATGGTCATTTCCACCCCTACCACGTGACTGCACGCAAGATGTTCGACAAGGCTGGTGAGCCGATATGCTGGGTAGGAATTTCTACCGATGTCACCGATAGCCGCCGCCGCGAAGACGAACTTCAGTTTGCCAACAAAGAGCTTGAGGCATTTTCTGCCTCGGTTTCGCATGACCTGCGTGCCCCGCTGCGAATGATCGATGGCTTTAGCGGGCGCCTTCAAATTGAATCCGCCGGCCACCTGGATGAGCAAGGTCGCCATTATCTGGCGCGCATCCGCAAGGGTGCGGCAGACATGAGCGAACTTATCGACGATTTGTTAAGCCTGTCCCAACTCGCAAGAGCTAATATGACGATGCGAAATATTGCGCTGAGTGCGCTGGCGCATGAGGTCGCCGCGGAATTGAGTCAACAGGAACCGCAACGGGTGATGGAAATTGTCATCCAGGATGGTATGAGCGCCTATGGCGATGCGCACTTGCTGCGGATCGTGCTGGTCAATTTGATCGGCAATGCCGTCAAGTTTTCGAGTAGCCGCGAAGTGAGCCGGATCGAAGTTGGCGAATCCACCCGCACCGGGGAAAGCGTCACCTATTTTGTACGGGACAATGGTGCAGGATTCGATCCCACCTACGCATCAAAGATGTTCGGCGTTTTTCAGCGCCTGCATAGTGCGACAGAATTTCCCGGCACCGGAATTGGATTAGCGACGGTGCAGCGCATCATTCAGCGCCATAGTGGAAGTGTCAGTGCGCTAGGCGCTGTCAACCAGGGGGCCACTATTTACTTCACCTTGCCCAGTGGTTGACATATCAGCGCATCTCTCCGGTGTGGCCTCGACGACCGTGCCGCGATTACTATGTCGGCCGCTTTATCGCCGTCATACGCCGCAGAATTTGCGCGACTGCATCACGCTCCATGTCCTGATACAGCAACGCCTCCTCCTGCTGCTTGGCAATAATTCTTGAATCGTCATAGCTCAGGATGCGGGCGAGTTGAATCTCGCTGGTGGGGATGAACACACCGCCTTTGGCATCGACCAACTGGTAACTCACACGCAGCTTCAGCTCATACTCGCGCACCCGGCCCGCGCCCGACAGCGAGAGGATTTGACGGTCGCGCCTATCCTCGAGGATATTCAACTGTGCATCCGCGTCTTTAGCGGTCGGCATTACCCTGGTCGGGATGTTGGCCAGTTCGCGTTTGAGCTCGGCGGCGACTACCGATCCACCAGGAGTAGAAACGAACACACTCGAAAAAGGCAGGGTGTATTGACCACGCAACTGGAAGCCGCATGCCGCCAGTATTGCGACAAAAAATAAACAGGTTACCGGAACGAAACGTCGTGAATTTTTCATTTAGACCACCACGTTGACAAGCTTTCCCGGCACGACAATCAGTCGCTTAATCGGCTTACCCTCAGTGTGTCTCGCAACCCCTGCGTCGTTGATTGCCATTTGTTCGATCATTTCTTTCGTCGCCGTTTTCGGCACCCGTATGCTTCCGCGCAGCTTGCCGTTGACCTGGACCACCATGTCGAGTTCATCCTGCTCTAGCGCGTCGGGGTCCGGCTCGGGCCATTGCGCATCCACCAGGCTGCCCCACTGCTGGTCGAAACCGAGCTCAATCCACAACTGCCACGTCACGTGTGGACAGGCCGGGTATAACACCCGCAACAGGATGGACAGCCCTTCGCGAACGACTGCTGGCGCGCCGGAGTGATGGCCTTCTAGAGTATTCAACATCTTCATACACGCCGAAACCACCGTATTGTATTGGAGCCGTGAATAGTCGTAGCTGGCCTGCTTGAGCGTTGCGTGGATTTCGTGGCGCAAGGTTTTCGCGTCGGCATCCAGCTTGGATGGCTCGACAGCGCCCGCATTACGGGTTGCGCCAGGAACGGCTACACAGTAACTCCAAAGTCGGCGCAGGTAGCGATGCGTTCCCTCCACCCCCGCGCTCGACCATTCGATCGTCTGCTCCGGCGGGCTCGCGAACATTACAAACAACCGCGCGGCATCCGCCCCGTAGGTGTCGATCATGTCTTGCGGATCGACACCATTGAGTTTGGACTTGGACATCGTACCTACCCCGTCGTACTGCACAGCGGAGCCGTCCGACTTCAGACGATAGGACGCAGGTTTGCCTGAAGCATCCATCAGCGCTTCAACGTCGTCAGGCGCGAAATACTCGATGCCACCTCGCCCGTCTATCCCGCCCTTGCGATAGTAGATGTGATTAAGCACCATCCCCTGACAAAGTAACCTGGTGAATGGCTCATCGAACTTGAGCAGACCAAGATCGCGCATCGCCTTGGTCCAGAAGCGCGCGTACAGGAGATGCAATACCGCGTGCGTAATGCCCCCGATGTACTGATCCATCGGCATCCAGTAATCGTTATTTGATGCCACCATTTTTTCGTGATAGTCCGGCGCACTGTTTGGCGAGGTGTAACGCATGTAGTACCAAGATGAATCGACGAAGGTGTCCATGGTGTCGGTTTCGCGCGTCGCACCCTTGCCGCATGCGGGGCACTGACATCTCAGGAAGCGCGCATCTTTTTTCAGCGGGTTACCGGAGCCGTCAGGTATCAGGTCCTGCGGCAACACCACCGGCAATTGTTCATATGGCACCGGCACATCGCCGCAATCGGCACAGTGAATAATCGGGATAGGCGTACCCCAGTATCTTTGTCGCGAGATGCCCCAGTCGCGCAGGCGGTATTGGATTTTTTTCTCGCCGCCCTGTGCCTGGGTGCGGGAGGCGACGAAGTCGATCGCCTGATCGTAGTTCATGCTATTCAGGGCACCGGACGCGATGCAGGTGCCCGCATCTGCGTAATGCGCCTGCCAGGCATCGGTGGAATAAGGCCTGCCGGTGTCGATGACTTGCTTGATCGGCAGATTATATTTTTTCGCAAACTCAAAATCACGCTCGTCGTGGCCAGGCACACCCATGACAGCACCGTCGCCGTAGGTCATCAGTACGTAGTTACCGACCCAGACTTCGACTTTGTCGCCGGTGAGTGGATGCGCCACGAATAATCCTGTTGCGACGCCCTTTTTTTCCATCGTCGCCAGATCGGCCTCCATCACCGTGCCGTGTTGAGTTTCCTGGATGAAATTCGCTACCTTTGCATCACGTGCTGCTGCGATGGCGGCCAACGGATGCTCAGGTGCAACCGCACAAAACGTGACCCCCATGATGGTGTCAGCGCGGGTGGTAAAGACGAATAGCCTGCCCTCATTCAACAGCCCGGCGGGCGCGCTGTTCGCCCCCTGGGGTGAGGGGGAATTGTCGGCAGACGCCAGTGCTTCAATCGTATGCTGGAAGGCAAACCTGACACCGACTGATTTACCGATCCAGTTCTCCTGCATCGCCCGCACACTGGCGGGCCACCCGGTCAGCTTGTTGGCCACGCAATCGAGCAATTCTTCGGCATACTTTGTGATGGCCATGTAATAACCGGGAATCTCGCGCTTTTCCACCGGGGCACCGGAACGCCACCCCTTGCCGTCTATGACCTGTTCATTGGCAAGCACGGTCTGATCAACCGGGTCCCAATTGACCAATTGCGTCTTCTTGTAGACGATGCCTTTTTCGAGCATTTTAAGAAAAAACCACTGATTCCATTTGTAGTACCCGGGATCGCAGGTCGCGAATTCCCGCGACCAGTCGATCGCCCAGCCCATCGCCTGACATTGCTTCTTCATGTAAGCGATGTTTTCATACGTCCACTTCGCGGGCGCCACATTATTTTTTAGTGCCGCGTTTTCTGCCGGCAGGCCAAACGCATCCCAGCCCATCGGCTGCAACACGTTGTAGCCCTTCATGCGCAATTGTCGCGCCATCATGTCGTTGATGGTGTAATTGCGTACATGGCCCATATGCAGCTTGCCGGATGGATAAGGCAGCATCGAACAAGCATAAAACTTCGGCTTCGGTTTGCCATCTTTGCCGACCGCGTTTTCAGTCACGCGATAAACCTCGTTCGCGGTCCATTCGGCTTGTGCGGCGGCTTCGATCTGTTGGGGACGGTACGCAGAATTCATAGGGAAACGCAGCTTAAAAGTTTGTTTTTTGTGAGTGCAAGGATTATACAGCGGGGTCTATTGCCGACACCTGCATTGCGCAGGAGTTTGGCGGCCAGACCTTATAATGTGCGCACTATTTTGATGGCATCACATGAATTCTTTCGCGCCCGAACCACTGCTGCATCCGCGTCTTCTTGACAATCTCAATCCAGAGCAACTAAGCGCCGTCACGCTGCCACGCGTGAGTGCGTTGGTACTGGCGGGGGCGGGCAGCGGCAAGACCCGGGTGCTCACCACCCGCATTGCCTACCTGATCCAAACCGGGCAGGTCAGCCCCGCTGGTTTACTGGCCGTCACGTTTACCAACAAAGCCGCCAAGGAAATGTTGACGCGGTTAGCAGCGATGATGCCGATCAACACCCGTGGCATGTGGATCGGCACGTTTCACGGCCTATGCAATCGCCTGTTGCGCGCGCATTACCGCGATGCCAATCTGCCGCAGACCTTCCAGATTCTCGATTCGGCGGATCAGCAATCGGCCATCAAGCGCCTGCTGAAAGTGTTGAACGTTGATGACGAAAAATTCAAGCCACGCGAACTGGGCTGGTTTATCAATGGCGCCAAGGATCAGGGCCTGCGTCCGAGCGCCGTCGAAGCGACGGATGATTTCACGCGCCGTCAGGTCGAGTTCTATCAGGCGTATGAAGCGCAGTGTCAGCGCGAGGGCGTGGTCGATTTTGCCGAACTGCTGTTGCGCTGCTATGAATTACTGTCAAAGAATGTAGCGTTACAGGAACACTACCGGGAGCGTTTCAAATTCATTCTGGTCGATGAGTTTCAAGACACCAATCGCCTGCAATATCAGTGGATCAAACTGTTGGCAGGACGCGACCACGCGGTATTTGCTGTCGGCGACGATGACCAGTCGATTTATGGTTTTCGCGGGGCGGAAGCGGCCAACATGCGCGAGTTCCAGCGCGACTTTGCCAACGACAATATTATCAAGCTGGAGCAAAATTATCGTTCTCACGGTAATATTCTTGATGCCGCGAACGCGGTCA
>JBKJVA010000021.1:0-6628 GCA_046589675.1 Usitatibacteraceae bacterium | reverse complement strand
ACGCCTTTCGACGACTTAAGCGAGCGCTCGCACCCCGCGCTTGAAGAGGCGATGCTGTCTCGAGGCGAAATAACCACAAGGCAAATCGGCAACCGGCAACTGCTGCGCGATGCGATGCAACAGGGTGGATTTAAAGGCATCGGTAGCGAGTGGTGGCATTTTGATTGTGGCGACAGGGACCTGGTGCGCGCGGAATACACGCGCATCTTGTGAGGGGTGTCATAAGGTGTCCACGATGTTCACATTTACAAAGTTATGGAAACTGACGCGAAACGTTGGCCATTGCCTTCCAGGACAACTTCCTGACTTTTCCTGAGAACTCGCGTGCACTGTTCCCGCGGAATTTGTAGCACGACTGTGCTACATTTCGGTTTGCACAAAGGAGCACACCATGACGACTACCACCATTCGCCTGTCAGAGGGCCTCAAGGCAAAAATCGCCCGCGCCGCGAAGCGTGCGGGAACCACGTCGCACAGTTTCATCCTGGAGGCGATTGCTGAGAAAGCCGAACTGGTGGAAAAACACAACGATTTCCTTGCGTCAGCCGAAACGCGTTACGCCGCCATCGTCGTATCGGGCAAAACCGTTCCGTGGGCTGACATGCAGCGCCATCTGCAGGACCGTGCTGCCGGCAAAAAGACGGTGCGCCCCATTGCGAAAAAACTGGCGCGCTAGTGTCGCGAATCGAGTTGGCGCCGGAGATTGCGAATGATTTTGATCGCATTCTCGATCACCTCGCTCAATACGGAGTTGAAGACCGTGCCGCGCGCATCGATGAAATTATTCAGGCCATCAGTGTACTTGCACACAATCCGCTCATCGGTCGTCCGGCACCTGGCGGCCAGATGCACGAGTTGGTGATTGGACGCCACGCGCATGGGTATGTGGCGCTTTACCGCTATGTCTCCGCCATCGATACCGTTTTCGTGCTTGCCATTCGCAGCCAGCGGGAGGCGGGGTATGCACGGACGTAGAGAAAAGGGGTTCGCGATTGGCCCGAATTGATTTGGAAAATTTAATTAAGTGAAACACCAGCAAGGGCGGGGCATTCGAAGTCTTTTACGGCGGTAAGGCTCGCCGAATGGCGATCTACGAAAAACTTTTGCTGTGCGAAAGAGCGCGAGGCGTTTAGTACTCATGCGAATCGTCAAACTCCACGAGCGGGTTGCCGCGCCACCCAGTCAATCAGCGCATCCAGAATCGGGCGCGCAACACTGCCGATCACAAGCGGGTGGTTGATCATGACAACGACGATGCAGATTTGATTATTCGCGTCACGCACAAAACCGGCGACCGCTGCAACATCCCGCAATGTTCCGGTCTTGATGCGCGCGTGTCCGGCTGCCGGGCTTTCGCGCAAACGGTTTCGCATGCCGCCATCGATGGCGACGATCGGCAGACTGGCCATGAATTCGTGCGCCCAATCGCTGCGATACGCGGCATGCAGCACCGCTGCAAGCTGTGACGGGCGTATGCGTTCGCTTCTGGATAATCCCGAACCGTTCTCCAGCACCAGGCCTGCGTCGTCGATGCCGCGGTCCTTTAACCACATCCGCACTTGTTTCTCGGCGCGCACCGATGTAGGGGTACCCGCGTCATCTGCACTCAGTGCGCCAAGGCTTAAGTAAAGCAGCCGAGTGATGGGGTTGTCACTACGCTTGTTAATGTCACGGGTGAACTCCGGCAACGTCCGGGATTGATGTTGCGCCAGCAATCGCGTCTCGGTTGTGGACGTGGCGGCCGCAGCGATCTCCCGCGTTTTCCCGCTAAAGGTCCCGCCGAGATTTCGCCACAGTGTGCGGAACAACCGGTCGGCAAAATCGGAGCGGTCGAGAATGCTTATATTGGTTGATGCCGAGCATTTTTTTGGGAATTCGCCCTGCAGCTCGATGCGAATGAGCCCGTCGGCATCGCGATGCACGACCGGGTGCTTCCAGCCGTCCTCCCATTTGTCGCAGGCACGATCCACAAAGGTCATGTTCGACACCACGCTCACGCGCTCGAGGCCTGGCGTCATGCCAACGCGCATGCCTGAAGTTTCCAACTGATCACCGGACTCGAAATCGAGTTGCAGCAAATTGGTATTGAGTAGCAGGGCGTCGGGAATGACGTTGTATCTGAATTCCGGCGTTTCGTCGAACGGTGGTAAGCCCAGGTCGGGACGTGACGGCAGGAACCATTGCCGGTCGACAATGAGGTCGCCGTTGATTTCCATCATCCCTTTGTGCCGCAGGGTTTGCAGCATGCGCTGGAAAGCCTCCCAATCAAAGTCGGGATTGCCGAACCCGCGGAGCAGCAAGTCTCCGCGCAGCGTGCCATTGACGATCTCGCCGTTAGTGCGCAGTTCCGTCCGCCCGCGATAGGTTGGTCCCAGCCGTTCCAGCCCCACGATTGACGTCAAAATTTTCAATGTCGAGGCTGGCTGCAAGCTGGCCTGCGGGCGGTGCGACAGTACGGTTGCGCCATCGGCGGCCCGGATCACCACGGCACCCACCGCATCGGCTGGGATATTGGCACTCGCTAGCAGGTCGAGCACTTTTGTTGGCAATCCGACCTGCACTGGCCCCGAGTGCATGGACGTCAGCGAAGCACAGGCGCTCAGAAGCAGCGCTGAACAGGTGATAAAAACGCGCTTGAACATGTCGGGGCCTGAGGAAATTGAATGAAAGATTGGCGCAAGGGTGCCGACTAACCCCACCGTTCGCGCGCTGCACAGATTCTGTTGTAAACATACCAACAATTGCGAGACGCTTATTGCATTTTTACCAAAGCGGTAGCAAAGTAGCACACAGTGGTAGTTTATTGGTATTAGTGTCACTTGGCCAACATTCGGCCAGGCGATGTCGGGGAATGACCGTTTGGGACGTTGCTTCGACAGAAGCCTCGGCGCAGGTGATGAGACTTTCGCTCTGCGCTCCTCATGGGTCGGCAATCAATTAACGTTAAAACAGGGAGAACGCACCGTGAAATTAAGGAAGCTAGCTCAGGTAGTCTCACTCATTTGCATCGCCGCGCCTGCGGCCGCCCAACAGACCAGCCCGCCGACGGCACCGCAAAAAATACAAAAGGTCGAAGTGACGGGCAGCAGTATTAAGCGCGTTCAGGATGAAGGCGCGCTACCCATTCAGGTCATCACAAAAGAAGAAATTGACCGGGCCGGGATCACCAGCGCTGAACAATTGTTGACGACGATTACCGCCAATGGCACCGGTGCCGATAATCTGTCTTCAAACGCTGGCATTCAGCTCGGCGCAACCGATCGTAATAACAACGGAAATACCAGCGCCAATTTGCGCGGTCTCGGCGCTTCGAGCACGCTCGTGCTGCTCAACGGACGACGCGTGTCTACCCACGGCGCGAAAGGCAACGCGGTCGATCTGAACTCCATTCCCCTGGCGGCTGTGCAACGCGTCGAGGTACTCAAAGATGGTGCCTCCGCTATTTACGGCACCGATGCGATTGGTGGCGTCATCAATTTCATACTGCGCAAGGATTACACCGGTGTCGAGCTAACCGCCTTCACCGATATCACCCATGATGGCGGCGGCGATATCAACCGCGGATCAATACTGGCCGGCTGGGGAGACCTGACGCGGGATCGCTTCAATGTGATGGCTAGCCTGACGTTCGATAAGCAGGACAAACTCTCCGGTGGCGAACGGAAATTTAGTAATGGCTACCAGCCATCGCGCGGTTTGTCGCCCGATACTACCGGTACGCCGTTTGCCACCCAAACTGGCGGCGCTGGTACCGCGATAGGCGCCACCTTTACCACGCCCAACCTTGGCACTGGCACCCAGACGTTTAATCGCGCCAACTTGCTCAGTTTTCAGCGTGCCTGTAATACGATCACGCAACAATCGCAATACGAATTTGCACTGTGGGGAAGCCCTGGCTTCAGATATGCCTGCGCCTTCGATTACACCGGACAGGCGGTTTTGATCCAGCCCGTAGAACGCACCAACCTTGTGTCGCGCGCGACCTTCCAGATTGCGCCGGAACACTCCGCCTTCGTCGAGGTCGTTGCCTCTCGCAGCAAATCCCAGAAACAATTTGAGCAAAGCCAGGTCACGACCAGCATTGCGGCAGGAAACGCCTATCCGGTCGGTGGCCCGTTCTATCAGAATCTCTCGGCATTTATTCCTGGCTTCAATCCGAACAACCGCATTGCCTACCGTTGGCGCTGTACCGATTGCGGCAGGCGAACCATTGATTCCGAGTCGGATGCACACCGTTTGCTAATAGGTGTAGAGGGTCTGATCGGCACCTGGGACTACAGGCTCGGCGCTTCCACGGCTGGCAACAAGGCGAATTCGATATTGGGTGACGGCTACATGCGCAACACGGATCGCAATGGCGTGATGGGTTTCAACGCCGCGCTCGCAACGGGCCTTATCAACCCCTGGCTACTGCCCGGACAAACCCAGACGGCGGCGGCGACGGCGCTGATTGAAGGCGCGAAGGCGCGCGGCACCTCGTTATTTGGTGGCGAGGCTTCGCTAAATCAATTCGACGGCGCAATCTCGGGCGAATTGATGACGCTGCCGGCGGGTCCGCTGGCAGTGGCCGGCGGCTTCGATGTCCGCAAAGAAAGCTATAAATTTCGCGATGACAGAGTGTCGACGGAGGTCATCCGCGATGCACCATTTGATGCGGAGTTTCCGAAAGTATCGCGCAATATCAAAGCTGTTTACGCAGAAGCGGCGATACCCATCCTTTCGACTTTGGAAGCGACAGTCGCGGTACGACATGATCGTTACAGTGATTTCGGCGGCACGACAAACCCGAAAGTGTCACTTAAATTCACGCCAACGAAGAACCTGCTGTTTCGTGGTTCCTACAACACTGGTTTCCGCGCGCCGAGTTTTTTCCAACTCTACGGCGCAACATTAGAGTCTCCGGTGCCGGGCAATATTTTCGATCCGGTCCTTTGTCCCCTTGGTCCGCAAGCGGGGTCTGATCTGTCGGTCTGCGCGATTCGACCCCTAGGCCGAGCGGGTGGCAACAAGGACTTGAAGCCGGAGAAATCCAAACAATGGACAATTGGCTTTGTGGTCGAGCCAACCACGTGGATGACGGCGAGCATCGATCTATGGGAGATCAAGCGCACGGAACGAATCTACGAGTTGACACCTCAGCAGGTCGTACTCAATTTCACCACCTTCCCTGAGAACCTGGTGCGCGGCACCAATGGTCGACTTGACGGTCCAGGCGGCTTCATTCGCGCTGGCTTCATCAATGCCGAAGGCGATATCACCCGCGGTGCTGAACTGGGCCTGCAGGCGAATGGCAAGCTTGCATCAGGAAAATGGAACGCCGGCATCGATGGCACCTACATCGACAGCTTCCGTTCCCGCGTTTTTGCCACGAGACCCTACACAGAGACCGTGGGCCAATGGAATTCACGCGACTTGTTTGTACGCTGGAAGCATCAGGCCCGCTTTACATATACCCAAGGCCCGTGGAGTGGCACCGCTTCGCAAAGCTATACGCGCGGATATAAAGACGAAGTACCCGCAGGCGTAGTGCCACCCGGTTTCCAACCCAGGGTTGACAGCTACACCGTCTACAACCTGTCCGCGACGTATACGGGGTTTAAAAACCTCACGATCACGGGCGGTGTCAAGAATATCCTCAATACTGATCCGCCATTCACCGCCCACAACGTAGATTTCGCCGCCGGTGCGGGTTGGGACACGCGTGTAGGCAATCCACGCGGTCGCGCTTACACGGGGCGCGTCACCTACACCTTCTAAAAATGCGCATCATCCCGTCTGCACCGGGATGGTAAAGAATGCAGGGCGCTTTTCGTGGCCCTGCATTTTTTTCGCGACGATATGATTGGATTCAATGGACAGACGACATTTTAGCAAGTGGCTCGCGTTGCTTTTGGCGTCAGCGGCAACGAGTCCACAGGCATCAACGCCACGCGCAACTTCCCGCCGCCCGATCAAACCCGCAATGATCAGGCATGGAGACCTGGTCGGCCTGATCGCGCCCAGCGGCGTCGTGGACGATACGCGCATCCAGAAAAGCGTCAAGAATCTGGAATCTTTCGGCTTCAAGGTGAAAGTCAGCGACAACATCCGCGCCGCACGGGGCGGCTATGCAGGCACCGTCGCGCAGCGCCTCGCCGACTTGCACGGCATGTTTCTCGACAAGGACGTCAAGGCCATCTGGGCTGCACATGGCGGTTCAGGGGGTTCGGCACTGTTGCCGCATATCCAATACGATGTGATCCGCAGAAATCCAAAAATCCTGGTTGGTTATTCAGACATCACCGCGCTACACCTGGCCATTTATCGCCGCGCCGGAATGGTCACCTTCCACGGTCCGGTGGCAGAGTCTATGCCAACTGATTATGCGGTTACGCAGATGCAGGCTGTGCTGATGTCGCCACGCCCGGAAACTGAAATTAATATGTCTGTCGAGAACGACCGCCGGGCGGCGACGCAGCCGGAGTTTCGCCTTCGCACGTTCAGGCATGGCGTTGCCGAAGGCAGGCTGATAGGCGGAAATCTGAGCCTCGTCTGCGCCTTGATAGGCACACCATTTGCAGCCGAAATTGAAAACCATTTGGTCTTTCTCGAAGACATCCGCGAACCGCCGTACCGGATTGATCGGCTG
>JBKJVA010000027.1:0-5962 GCA_046589675.1 Usitatibacteraceae bacterium | reverse complement strand
ATCAAATCGCTCTTGGCTATCCCGACGCCGCTACCGCAAATACTTACGTCTCGCAGTCGGTCGCTGGGTCGGGTTTGTTAAAGCTGCCGCTACTACTCTGGAGCATGTTCGCAGTCGGGCCTTATGTGGCGCTCAACCATATCGCAAAGTTTTCAGGGGTGACACTTGTATTGGTGAGTTTGCTGGTCGTGGGCTTATATCTCGCCGCGTGTGCCGGGCTTGTGCGCCTCGCAGCTAACGGTCGTCGCGGCAGCACTTTGCTTGCTATTACGCTTGCCGGGGCCACCATCGCATTCGCATGGGTGCTCATGTTGCGCGTGAATACGCCCGTGTACTTTACCTATTGGTTAGCCCCAATTTGTTCAGGCATTGTTGCGTTCGGGCTGACGCAATGGCCCCTGTTCAAGCGCGCTGGTTTGATCATCTTTTTACTTGTCCTGTCGCTGTCTATACGTAGTGCATGGATGATTGCCGCGACGATGAATACTGGTGTTGGTTCGCTACCTGGTTCGCAGGAAATTAAGCAGCTTCGTCCGAGCGAGCCCTACGTCGATATCTGGCTGCCTGCCTATGCACACGGTGCGCTGGGTGAATTTATGTGTTCGCTGCCGATTGGGGCGTCGCTGCACGGCCCGCTGGCACATGCCGCTGACTGGAATGTCAATACCGATGCATTGCTTGCCTGCAAACGGGCGACGAGAGCAACGCTTGGTGGCAGTACCAGCCCACAGGTACTTGGCATGCCACGACAATTCTGGGAACGAATCGAGGCGACGCCCGACTGCACAATTGGCCCTATTGGGATTGCGCGTCAAACGCGGGTGCTAGTAAGCGCTGCGGGTGAGATTGCTGACGGCGCCCGCTATTTGCCACGCGAATTCTTTCGCGCGGCGACACACACGGAAAAATTTCATTTTGACTTAGCGACGGACGAGGCGTTGTTGATCACCAACTATCTATTTCCGTATGCGCTCGCGCAAGTAGTAGTGGTACCCGTAGACGCTACGCCAGTAGTACCGGTTGCCACTACTGAAATGGCGCGCATATACGCTCCGCCGCTCAAGTCGGCTAACGCGATTGGTGCGGACAGTCGAGTTTGGGAAGTCGCCATTTCGCTTTCGAATCCTGACGGATTGGACATCGTAGCTGTGGCGAAGAAGAACGCTCAACGTGGTGCGCGTCTCGGCGCTTGTCGATCTTGACAGTATTGCGCGCGGTTGTTTTAGACTATCGCCATGCGGCTCAGGCAGGAAATTCAAACAATGCCATGGGAAACTCACTTAGCGGGTCGATCAATGCAGACAGCGTTGCGCTGGGCACACAAACATCATAGAACGCCATTTGGCGGGGCTTTTCAGGCAAAAATGGCTGGAAAGCCTCGCCAATGCTTGAGTTCATGCAATTCATGCCATCTACAACCCTGAAAAGCACATGACGAGATTCACAGAAGCGCTGAACGTATTCGAAACGAAAGACGCCGCCCGCTATGCCAGCGCGCTATTTCAGGAAGCGTTTAACAGCGCCTTTCCTGTTCCCGTTGCATATCGCATTCTCGATACGCAAATCGAGCCGGAAAACTGGCGGCAATTTGTTGCGATTTACACCTGGCCGGATGGCACGGAGGAGTGTGTCGGGTTCTGCAACTGGATCAAATACAAGGACGTCTATCTCGAAGGCGGGCTAGCGGTACAGAAAAATTTCTATCGGCGCCTGGCGAAACCGGAGTTTTCAGAATGCAGCGCGCGCGGTGGCATCGCACAAATCGTGATGGAAACAGCCGCGACGCATTTGACCGATTGCGTTGCGTGGTTCGGCTATTGCGGTGACGCGAAAGCGCTACGAGTCGATCTGCGTGCGGGATATGTGCAAATCGGGCATCCATACCTCATCGTGAAATGGATGCGCGCGCTGTCTGAGCCATCTAAACAAGAGTGGATTGACGATATCACCCGCATTGGGCCATTCTGAATCTGCATGATTTGCAAATTCCAAAAACTGGTAGCCGCACACCAATCTTGCCCCTAACTCACGATTAAAAAAACCGAGTGGCGCAGGCTAAACTTATTCCGCAACGCTGACATGACCAATACCATCGTTCAGGTTATTGTCGGCACAACCATGCTCGAACCAAGTTCAAATTATGCAGTCGAACATTTGCAAACCCGTCACTCATGTACCCATCGACCACAGGCAAAGACATGAATACCTGCACCGCGCCGCCAAGAAAATTTTTCGCTGGCATTACAGTTGCCCTGCTACTCGCCTTGTCCGGCTGCGGCGGTGGTGGCGGGGAAAGTGCCAGCGTCGTTACCCCACCGCCGCCGGTTCCGGTCCCGGTTGTTGGTACGCTTTCGCTGCTGGCCGGTGGTACTGACAGCGGCAACGTCGATGGCACCGGTAGCGTTGCCAGGTTTTCCAATCCCAGCGCACTCGGTATCGACGCTGTTGGCAATCTTTACGTGGCTGACCAGAAAAACAATGCTATTCGACGTGTAACACCTGGCGGTATCGTTTCGACGTTCGCGTCAAACGTTGGTACCCGAGAAGCTTTGACGGATACCGGCTCCGTGTTTAGGTATTCGGACTTCCGTTTCGAGCTCACCGTTGACAGGCTTGGAAACGTGGTTGTCACTGACGGTAACTCTCATCTCGCAAGCTTGGTTTTGCCCGACGGATCAAAGCACGTAGTCACCGGCAGCCAATGGCCGAACGGATCGTTTGCCGGTTTTGTTGGGTTCACTGGCCGCAGCAGCCCAAGATCGGTAACGAGCGATTCGACCGGCAATTTCTATACGCTGGATAAAAGCCTGGTACGCAAGTTTTCACTCGCCGGTGCCGACAGTATGCTGACGTGTGTCACAGGCATTGGTTGTCCCGACAACAGCACCGATGGCGGTATCACAACCGACGCGATCGGAAATATTTTTGTTGCGTATCACAATACAGTCAGCAAAATTACGCCGGGAGGTGTGGCGACAGCCTTGACAGGATCCTCCTCGGAAACTGGTTTTACCGATGGCACTGGTGCTGCGGCGCGCTTTAATTTACCCTCCGCATTGGCAACAGATGCAGCAGGCAACATCCTGGTGGCCGATACATCCAACAATGCGGTTCGAAAAATTACCCCAGCAGGTGTAGTAACCACCATCGCTGGAAAACCAGGCGCTAGCGGCGTTCAACCGGGGCCATTGCCGGCCAGCCTCACTCTTCCGCGAGGTATTGCCGTCCATACGGACGGAACCATTTACGTGACATCCGAAAACGCCATTTTGAAAATTCAGCCGTAGGCGTTCTAGCGAAGTGTGAACGCGTTCACCTGGGTGCGCCCACCTGGTCGCGATCACGCAAAACTAGAGCTGGCGCGGATTTCAGGGCATAATTGACTGAAAAGCCGCGCCAATGCTTGATGTTGGCAATCCCGCTCATCTGTTGATCCGGTAATTATCTAGCGACATGCCCAGTATCCCGATCCTCACTTACCACTCGTTAAACATCGAGGGCAACAATTATCTCGGTAACGATCACGTTGCGTTTCGCGAAGATATCGCCCTGCTCACGGCGCTCGGATGGCGCGTTATTCCGTTGGCTGATCTTGTGCAGTTTTTGCTCGAATCAAACGCCGTGTGGCCTGAAAAAAGTGTCGCGATTACGTTCGACGACGGCACCAATTTCGACTTCGAAGATCTTCCGCATCCGTCTGCCGGGCTACAGCGAAGCATGCTCAATATCATGCGTGACTTCACGGTTGCGAACCCTGGTGCCCAGCCAACCATGCATGCGACCTCATTCGTCATCGCATCGCCCGATGCGCGCGACACCATGGATCGTACTTGCATCCTCGGGAGCGGTTGGATGAGTGAGCGCTGGTGGCAGCCAGCGGTCGCCTCCGGTTTTTTCCACATTGCCAATCACAGTTGGGATCATTGCCACGATTCGCTACCAATGATTGCCCAGCGCGATCAACTCAAAGGCACCTTCGCAGGTATCGACAATAAAACCGATGCGGATGCCCAGATCAAACTTGCCGCAGAATCTATCGCACGCATTGCACCGAATCCCGGCCTGGAACTATTCGCGTTCCCGTACGGCACTGCGAATAGCTACCTGCTTGAGGAGTATTTGCCGCAGCAGGCGGAGGCCGGCGGAGGGCAGTTCGTGCGCGCCGCTTTTTCAACCGAGCCAGCACCCGTTACACGCGAGACGAACCGCTGGTGGATACCACGATATGTCTGCGGACATCATTGGAAATCGTCTGAAGAGTTAAAGTCGATTTTGCGTGACGCCGTCTGATCAAACTTGAATGAAAGCCATGCCAACAATAGAATCGATGCTTGCGCTCGCGCAGGCAATTGAAATCACCCAGCCCGCTGAAGCCGTGCAACTCTACGCAGAGGTATTGGCGCTCGACGCGGCCAATCTCACCGCGCACAATCAATTGGAAGCACTGCACGCACCGCAGCGCTACAGCCACTGGATGCGGGTCAATTGCGTCATTGATGAACGCGACGATATTTTCCGTTTTTTTGCCAATCACGAGATCGCAAAAAATCCGATTCGCGAATATCTTTCCGATGGCTGGCGAACGCTGTCGGAATTGATGCTGTTACTCGAAGCGGTGGACAAGCCGCTGTCAAAAACGGGCAGTGTGCTCGAATTCGCCGCAGGCTTTGGGCGCTTTACTCGCCACCTCGTGAAAGTGTTGCCAGGGCGTGTGACCTGTACGGACGTGATGCCTGGCAGTATCGATTTTTTGCGCGAACAGTTTGGCGTTGAAGGCTTCTACTCGTCACACGATCCTGATAAAGTGAGCCTTCCGGCCAAGTACGATCTGGTGTTTGTGTTGTCGATGTTCACGCATCTGCCGACGCACATGTGGGTGCCATGGCTGCGTGCATTGCAGCGGATGGTGAAACCCGGCGGGCTGCTCGTCTTCAGCGTGCATAACGAAGACGTCGCAAGGGAAATCGGCGTGGGTTTCGATGCAGCCGGTACGCATTTCATTGCCAGCAGCGAATCACCCTCGATCGATGGTCAGACTTATGGCACCACATTTACGACGCGGAAATTCGTCGAAGACAGTGTCAGCGGTATATTCGGCGCCAAGCCGCTTCACTACCAGCTGCAAGGATTCTGGAATGGGCAGGATGGTGTGGTGGTGTGCGTTTGACGCGGAAACACGCCAACAATTCGTTACAACAGCACGGTATCTTCATCCGAATACGCCGGATGAGACAGACAAAGAATTCTCAGTGCCTCGGTGCCGGTACAGGTCACGTTATGCTGCGTTCCTGGGGCAATCTTGATAGTGTCGCCGCATCGAATATCGAACTCGGTTTTCCCCAGCCGCATGGTTCCCTCGCCGTGCGTGACGTGATAAATCTCTTCGGATCGCAGGTGAATGTGTGACCGTGTGGTGGCCCCGGCTTCAATGATCGCTTCGGCGAAACTCATGGCGGAAGACCCGTGTTGCGCAGGGTGCATCAATTCGCGAATCTCCGATCCGTCCTTGGTGACAAATGAAGGGATTTCGTTGTACGCAGTTTTCATGGGCCTGAGGTCAAGGGTTGAATGGCGATCCGTGCCATAATTTTGCCGGACTCCTCTACCGAATTGTGAATTTCTTATGGCCGTCAATTACATCCTCCCCACGTCAGAGTCATTGCATCTGATCAGAGGGGTGAAGCTGGGCTATGCCAAAGCCCACGTGAAGAAGCCTGATCGCAAGGACATGCTGGTGATTTCACTGGCGCCGGGTGCGCTGGCCGCAGGCGTGTTTACGCAAAATCGTTTTTGCGCTGCACCGGTACAGGTGTGTCGCGAACACTTAAAACGCGGTGCCGACATCCGTGCGTTGGTCGTCAATACCGGCTGCGCCAATGCGGGTACTGGCGAACGCGGCTTTACCGATGCCAAAACGACTTGTGATGTGGTCGCCAAGGCGCTGAGCTGCGAACGTCACCAG
>JBKJVA010000265.1:0-3558 GCA_046589675.1 Usitatibacteraceae bacterium | reverse complement strand
GCGATATGGACGACAGTCGCTTGAAATGGATTTTTTCGTTGTTCCCGGCTGTTGAGAAATTCTGGAATCATCCTGCAGGCAAACTTTCCGGTGGGCAGAAACAGATGCTGGCGGTGTCGCGCGCAATTGTTGAGCCGCGCGAATTATTGATTATCGATGAACCGAGCAAAGGGCTGGCTCCGGCGATCGTCAATAACATGATCGATGCCTTCGCTGAGCTTAAGGCAAGTGGCGTAAGTATTTTATTGGTCGAGCAGAATATCCATTTTGCCAAACGCCTGGGTGATCGCGTAGCCATCATGGATAACGGACGGGTGGTGCATACCGGCACCATGAGCGCATTTGCCGACGACAAAGATTTACAACATTCGCTGTTGGGACTATCGCTATGAAAACAGTGATCAGGAAAATGGACCTGGATTGGCAACCATTGGTGTTAGTGCCGGCATTGGCGTTGCTGACGTTGCCCCTGATTGGTTCGGGTGCAACATGGCTTACGCTGACTGTCGCCGGACTCGCCATGGGCATGATCATTTTTATCATTGCCTCCGGGCTAACGCTGGTGTTCGGGCTGATGGATGTGCTCAATTTTGGTCACGGCGTCTTTATTGCGCTCGGTGCGTTTGTTGCAACCAGCGTATTCGGTGTGATGGGCGACTGGACCGGGTCGCAGCAACTGTGGCGCAATTTGGTCGCGGTGTTTTCAGCGATGCTTGTCGCCATGATGGTTGCCAGTGTCATTGGACTGGCGTTTGAGCGCTTCATCGTACGGCCCGTGTACGGCAAGCATCTCAAGCAAATCCTCATCACCATGGGCGGCATGATTATTGGCGAGGAACTTATCAAGGTGATATGGGGAACACAGCAGATTCCGCTGGCGCTGCCGGAAGCATTGCGCGGTTCGCTGCTGATAGGCGATGCCGCAATTGAAAAATTCCGGCTGTTGGCGGTGCTGGTTGGCCTGGTGGTTTTTGGTGTGCTTGCATGGATACTGACGCGCACCAAGGTTGGGCTGCTGATCCGCGCCGGTGTGGAAAATCGCGAGATGGTTGAGTCGCTGGGCTATCGCATCAAACGGTTATTCATTGGCGTGTTCGTCGTTGGCAGTGCGCTGGCGGGCCTGGGTGGCGTGATGTGGGGCATGTATCAGCAGAATGTCACGCCGCAGATCGGCGCGCAGGTGAACGTGCTGATATTTATTGTCATTATTATCGGCGGATTGGGTTCCACGGGTGGGGCACTGATCGGCGCGTTATTGGTCGGTTTGATGACTAATTACACTGGTTTTCTTGCGCCCAAGGTGGCCCTGTTTTCCAACATTGCGGTGATGGTGGCGGTGTTGTTGTGGCGACCGCAAGGCATCTACCCGGTCACCAACAGGTAAGGCGCGACATGCTCAGTCGAATAATTTCGCATGACCTTCCGCGCAGCCGCATCCTGGCGGTGGTGTTGGTTCTGTTGTTGCTGACACTGGCGTTTGCGCCTTTTATATTTCCCGGTGTCAAAGCATTAAGCATCGCTGCCAAGATTTTGGTGTTTTTGGTTCTTGTTGCCAGCTTTGATTTGTTGCTCGGCTATACCGGCATCGTCAGCTTTGCCCACACCATGTTTTTTGGTATCGGTGCGTACGGCGTCGCCATTGCCAGTACCCGTCTTGGCGCGACCTGGGAAGCGGTGGCCGTTGGGGTCGCGGGTTCGTTGGGATTGTCGCTGGTGCTGGCGCTGGTCATTGGCCTGTTTTCGTTACGGGTACGGGCAATCTTTTTCGCCATGATCACGCTGGCGGTCGCCTCGGCATTCCAGACTCTTGCCTCGCAACTATCGGATCTTACGGGTGGTGATGACGGACTCAACTTCAAGCTGCCGGAAATTCTCTCCGCCGGTTTTTCGTTTTCAGACGCAACGTTTCTCGGCGTTGAACTAAATGGTCGCTTGCTGTGTTACTACCTGCTTTTCTTTACCGCGCTCGCTTCGGTGCTCGCCCTGTTGCGGATCGTTAATTCGCCGTTCGGCCGCGTGTTGCAGGCAATTCGTGAAAATGAATTTCGTGCCGAGGCGATCGGTTATCGGGTCGTCTTTTATCGAACGATTTCCAGCGTGCTCTCCGCACTGTTCGCCACGCTCGCGGGTGTCATGCTGGCAATTTGGCTGCGCTACAGCGGGCCCGACACCTCGCTATCGTTCGAGATCATGTTGGATGTGCTGCTGATCGTGGTGATCGGTGGCATGGGCACCATTTACGGTGCAGCCATCGGTGCGGCACTATTTGTGGTCGCGCAAGGCTATCTGCAGGAACTATTGAAGCTCGGCAGTGATGCGACCGCAGGGTTGCCCTGGTTATCTGCCCTATTGTCACCAGACCGCTGGCTGTTGTGGCTTGGAGTATTGTTCGTATTGTCGGTTTATTACTTTCCGACCGGTGTCGTTGGACGATTACGCCAAATGGCCGCTAAGAACGTAAACATCAGTAGCGATGGCAGAGGGCCTGCGTAGCCGACGCTCCATTAACGTGGAGCGCGCAGCAATCGGTGGATCAATGGGTGTTGTATCTTTTTCTCCGCAACGATCAAGAAAAAGTGCTCTTCAACCCCTTCGCATGCGCCAACGCGCTTGACGTTGTATTGGGCAACCAATTCGTCGTGGACCAATTCGGTCGCAGCGAAAATCCCCATCCCACCCGCGCCAAATGTCTTCAACAACGCGCTGTCCTCGAACTCGCCTGCTACGCGCGGTTGGATCGACAAATGGTCGAACCACTGATCCAGCCGCGCGCGCACCGCGACATGCGTAGTCGGCAGCAGCACCGGAACTTTTGCGAGCGATTGCGGAAAACCCTTGCGGGCGGCTGCGTACAGCGACGCCGATGCATACCAGGCCAGACCTGATGAACCCAGTGAGTGGCTGTAGACCGTCAGGTTTGGGTTTGTTGGCGAAGCGCGGTCGGCGAGTACCATATCGAGCCTGTGCAATGCCAAGTCACCCAGCAGATCCTCGAATTCGTCTTCGTGGCATAGCAGTCTCAGGTTCGGCTCATGTATCACCGATTGCATCAGGCGTCGGACCACCAGTTTTGGCAGTCCATCGGAAATCCCGACGACGAGGCGCAGCCCTGGCGAACTGACCGCATCACTGATTACATCCGGCAATTGTTGGCCAAGTTGAAAAATCTGATCGGCCTGCCGCATCGCGGCCATGCCGGCTGGTGTCAGCACCACGCCGCGTCCGGCTGGCTTGAGGAGGGCATAGCCAAGCGAGCGCTCCAATTCACGCACCTGGGTGCTGACGGTTTGCACCGCCATCCCCAGCCGGTTGGCCGCACGGGTAATACCGCCTTCCTTGGCGACGACCCAAAAATAGTAAAGGTGCCGATAGCTAAAGTTGCGGCTCATATTCAGTTTTATCAGAACTATTCATTCGTCATTATCTGCTTTTTCAGAAGTTCGGTCTGCGCTATCGTTCTGGCAGCCGATCTCGCAGATTCTGATTATCGCGGCATGGTTGAGCGAAATTCTGGATTGATCACACAGTCACCCACTCAAGGAGCAAATAACTTGCGAA
>JBKJVA010000315.1:0-1887 GCA_046589675.1 Usitatibacteraceae bacterium | reverse complement strand
CGTTACACTGGCGGCCAGCCTGTCTTCTGCGGCCCTTCCGGTGACGATTCCGAGAGAGGCTTTGCGCGAAAAGCCTGCCACCACCGGAAATCCTAACGCGACCAGAGCATTCAACTCTCGAAGCAATCTGAAATTGTGTGCAGGCGTTTTGCCAAACCCAAATCCGGGGTCGATAGAAATACACTCGCGAGCGATACCAGCATCCATGCATGCCTTGGCGCGCGCCGCGAGAAAATTCGTCACTTGGGCAACAACGTCGTCGTAATCTGGCGCGTGTTGCATGGTCGCAGACGTGCCTTGTTTGTGCATCAGGCAAACCGCGGTGTTTGCCACTGCGCAGGCCTCCACCGCCCCTGATGCCAGCAATGCATTGACATCGTTGACCATCGAAGCACCCGCCTTGATCGCTGCAGCCATTACCAGTGTTTTTTGCGTGTCGATCGAAATGGGCACTCCGTCAGCTATTAGCGCCTCCAGCACCGGCATCACTCGCTCCAATTCTTCATGCACCGATACCGGCGTAGCCCCCGGACGTGTGGATTCGCCACCGATGTCGAGAATATCTGCCCCTTCAGAAATCAGACGTCGCCCATGGGCGATTGCGAGATCGCGTGTCAAAAATTTCCCACCGTCAGAAAACGAATCAGGCGTGACGTTGACAATGCCCATTACCAAGGGATGGTCAAGTTCCAGCAAAAATTTTCCAGCGCGAAGGTTCACGTAAATACCAGCAGAAGTCGAGCTGTTGCCGGAAAAACAAAGGCCAGGAGTCTATCCCTGGCCTCGTCGGAAAATTTTCCCACGCTTAAATTTCTAATCAGCGCCTTCAGCCGTTGCAGGCTCGGCCTTGGGTGGCTCGGGAACCGCGTCACTACCACCACCGCTATTCGGTTTCGGCAGCGGTTTGCTGCTTAACTTCGGCTGACGCGGTGGGCGGCCTTCCATGATGTCCTTGATCTGGTCGGCATCGATAGTTTCAAACTCAAGCAACGCCTTGGTCATTGCTTCAATTTTGTCGCGGTTTTCTTCGATCAACTTGCGTGCCAGCGCATACTGCATATCGATGATCTTGCGGATTTCGGCGTCGACCTTGCGCATCGTCTCCTCCGACATATTCGTCTGCCGGGTGACTGAACGACCGAGGAAAACTTCGCCCTCGTTGTCCGCATACACCATGGTACCGAGCTCGTCGGACATACCATACCGCGTAACCATGTCGCGTGCCAGTTGTGTGGCACGTTCGAAGTCATTAGAAGCACCGGTTGTCATCTGGTTCATGAATACTTCTTCGGCAATGCGTCCCCCAAACAGCACTGCAATACGAGATAGCAGATATTGCCGGTCATATGCGTAGCGATCCTGCTCGGGCAACTGTATGGTGACACCAAGGGCGCGACCACGCGGGATGATCGTAACCTTGTGAACCGGATCGCTCTTGGGAAGAATGTATCCGAGCAGGGCGTGGCCGGACTCATGATAGGCGGTGTTCTTTTTCTCTTCCTCGTCCATGACCATCGAACGGCGCTCGGTGCCCATCATGATCTTGTCTTTGGCACGTTCGAAATCTTCCATTTCGACCAGTCGCTTGTTGCCGCGCGCCGCGAACAAGGCTGCCTCATTGACGAGGTTGGCAAGATCGGCACCCGAGAATCCGGGCGTGCCGCGAGCGATCGTGTCGGCCACCACATCCGGGGCAATCGGCACCTTGCGCATGTGCACATTGAGAATTTGCTCACGGCCACGGATATCCGGCAACGACACCACGACTTGGCGATCAAAACGACCCGGGCGCAACAAGGCCGGATCAAGCACATCGGGACGGTTGGTCGCCGCGATCACGATTACACCACCCGACGCTTCGAATCCATCCATCTCGACCAGCATCTG
>JBKJVA010000363.1:0-2306 GCA_046589675.1 Usitatibacteraceae bacterium | reverse complement strand
GAATGGATTTTCAAACACCGCCTCGACGTTGTTGATCATGTTAAGTACATTGGGGGCGGTGGTGCCGGCAAGGAGCAACGCACCGCCAGAGGTGGCATTGACGAGGCGATGCCATGCATTCATGGGAATGGAGAACATCGAGCCTTTTTGCCATTCGAATATGTGTTTTTTGGAATCGCCATCAAGCCATACTTCGGTGGTGCCGCGGCCCTCGACGACGAGGAAAATTTCCTCATACATATGCTTTTCTGCATTCAGCGCACCCGCTGGCGGAATTTCGACCACGTAGCATCCCCACTTGGTTTCCGTCCCGTATAGTTGGATGAAGTGGCCATTGCCGCCCATGCGTTTCCAGGGAAATAACGGCAGGTTCTGCACCTTGCTGATACCGATGTCGCGGAAAACCGGGATGCCTTGCGACTCCATCCACGCGTCATAGGGCGTTGGTTGTTTCTTAAACTCGCCGAAGCCGGCTTTCTTGTTGCCGGCGGGTTCGTGCCAGTGGGTGCGATCTTTATCGTGCGGCATGCCAAGTCTCCATGATCATGTTTAGCCGGTGTTTTATCAACGTCGCCAAAATGCGGTGACATCGAAATCGGCAGCGCTGCGTTCTCTGGTTTGTATAGCTATTGTTTGTGCCTGTCCGTTCCGTATATCAGAATCGTGTTCCGTTGACGGCAGGAAAGGGTTTAACATACGATTAGGGATGCGTCAAATTCTAATATTATTTTGATCCGCATAGGCTCAAAACGGCACGCGGGATATTCAGGAAAAAACAAGGAGAAGTTTGAGATGAAAAGCTTACGTGCTCTCGCTGGTTGGATTGCTGCGATCGCTTTGGCGATTCCTGTGTTCACCGCCAACGCGCAGTCGGTGGTTGCAAAGAATGAGTTGATTTACCTTTATAAAGGCGCTGATCGCGACGAAAAGCTGGTTCAGGAAGCGAAACGGGAAGGCACCGTGGTTTTATACACCTCTCTTGCGCCGACGGAATCGACACCACTGGGTCAGGCGTTCGAAAAGAAATATGGTATCAAGGTCGAGATTTGGCGTGCCGTGAGTGAAAAGATTGTGCAACGCGTCGTTACTGAGGGCAGAGCCAAGCGCCATGCTTTTGATGTCGTGGAAACCAATGCGCCGGAACTTGAAGCTTTGTCGCGGGAAAATTTGCTGGGAACTTTTCATAGTCCCTATTTCGTGGATCTGCCGGCGTTTGCGGTACCAGTGCACCGTCAGTGGGCAGCGGACCGCATGAGTGTTTACGGTGTTGGCTTTAATACCAACGTCGTCAAGCGCGAAGAACTGCCCAAAACCTATGAGGGATTTCTCGATCCAAAATGGAAGGGCAAAATTGGCGTGGAGGCCACCGACGGCGACTGGATGGCAGCGATGATTAAGGCCATGGGCACGGAGCGTGGAACTGCATTTATGCGCAAACTTTCAGAAATGCGCCCCGATGTGCGCAAGGGGCATATTCTGCTAGCAGAGTTGGTGTCCGCCGGTGAGATTCCGGTCGGTTTGACGACCTATCAGTCCAATGCAACCACACTGAAGCGGCGTGGTGGCCCCATCGACTGGGTGGCGATGGAGCCGGTAATTACACGGCCGCAGGCCATCGGCTTGGCGAAGAACGCGTTGCATCCGCATGCTGCGCTGCTATTCGCTGACTTCGTACTTTCGCCAGAGGGCCAGGCTCTGCTGGAAAGTATGGGGCGCTCGCCGGTCAGCAACAAAATCAAGTCCGAAATCAGCACTATGAAGTACACGATGATCGATCCGGTGAGTGTACTGGATGACGCGCAGAAGTGGGAAAAAATGTGGAATGACCTGTTTGTGAAAAAGTAGTGGCGAATCAGCAGCGACACTTTTTGCCATTCTATTTTTTATTGAATCACAGATCGGGTACTAACTGAATGAGCGTTTTGCCGCAGGATAGCGTCGCGCTTGTCATGGTCGTGTTTATGCTTGGTTTGCAGCATGGCATGGATCCTGACCATATAGCGACGATCAATGGACTGACTCGCTTCAATGCAAAATTGCGGCCGCGTATTGCACGCTGGTCGGGCGTGTTGTTTTCAGTTGGACACGGAATTATCGTCACCATTGTTGCAGCGATGGTTGCGACATTTGCGACCGAATGGGCATCGCCGACTTGGCTTGAACATTTGGGCGCGTGGATTTCGATCACTTTTTTGCTGGCGCTGGGATCCGTCAACCTGCATGCAGTTTTTCGCACGCCCAAAAATCAGCCTGTGCAGATTGTTGGCTTCAAGGGACGCTGGCTGGCCAGGTTTTCACATACCAGC
>JBKJVA010000132.1:0-3918 GCA_046589675.1 Usitatibacteraceae bacterium | reverse complement strand
GCGACCGCGTGGTACACCAGCGTTATCGGCCACCCGCCCTATTTCAACGAACCGTTTTACGTGGGCTTCAATGTCGGCGGATACGAACTCGGCCTGTTGCCTCCCGGTGACGAGGATGCCGGAAATAGTCCCACCACTTATTGGGGTGTGGACGATATCCATGCCGAATTTGCGCGCATCATTTCGCTGGGTGCCAAGCCTCAGAGCACGGTCAAGGATGTCGGTGGCGGGATCCTGGTAGCGACCGTGGTGGACCCGTTTGGAAATGTCGTCGGGCTGATTCAGAATCCGCATTTCAAGATCGGGTAACACTACTGTCGCGGCCCAGAAATAGCGAGACACAATGAAACGGATGGATTTTTTCGCATGGCAAGGCGGGAGGAGGAGGCATAGCATGGCCTATGGCAACGACGAGCAACGCTGCCATGCGGAAAAAGACGCCGTTTCATGTATGGATATTTCTGGGTCGTGACACTAGCATTGCGGCGATTCGAAATATTATTTCACCGCGACCAGATCCGCGGCACGCCAGCCACCACCGAGTGCCCGCACCAGCCCTTGACGCACCCAGACGGGGGTTCTATGAGGCGGCTGAAAATGTAACGAAATACCAGTGACTACGCAGATAGTTGGTTCAGCGACTTGGCGAACGTCGGGGCGCGGCGGTGCATCGTTGCCTGCTCGAATGCGTACGCCAGTCGAATCAGCGTAGGCTCGCTCCACGCTGTTCCCACAAAAGAGACACCGCACGGCAGCCCAAATACGTGTCCGGCCGGCACTGTTACGTGCGGATATCCGGCCACCGCGGCGGGTGAGCTAAAACCACCACCACTGGCATCACCCTTGATGAAATCGGTCAGCCACGCCGGTCCGCCGGAGGGCGCGACTAATGCATCAAGCTTATGCTCGTTGAGCACTTTGTCGATACCTTCGGCACGTGAATAAAGCAGATTGTTTGCAAGCGCATCCAGATAGGCTTTGCTATCGAGGCCACCCTTCAGTTCTGCGCGCAAAAAATGTTCCTGCCCGAAATAGGGCATCTCACGTGCGCTATTTTTTTCGTTGAAGTCGATGATGTCCTTTAGCGTCTTAATATTGGAATTTGGTGCAAATTCGGCAAGATAAGCTGCCATATCCGCCTTCAATTCATACAGGAGTACGTCGTACTCGGTTTGCCCGTATTTACCGGTATTGGACAGTTCAACCGGATCAATGAGAATGGCTCCTTTGCCGGCAAGTACCTTCAGCGCCTCTTCCACGACCGCAGAGACAAGATCGTTGCGTCCGCCGAAATTGCTTCTCACCACGCCGATGCGCGCACCCTTTAAGCCGTCGGGATCAAGAAATTTGGTGTAGTCCTGCACCTTGATGAGCGGCTCCAAGGTCGCCTTATCGCGGCTATCGGCACCAGCCATCGCGGTGAGTAATGCTGCCGCATCGGC
This sequence comes from Usitatibacteraceae bacterium, assembly GCA_046589675.1. Lineage (GTDB taxonomy): Bacteria > Pseudomonadota > Gammaproteobacteria > Burkholderiales > Usitatibacteraceae > UKL13-2. The sequence goes on along the minus strand of JBKJVA010000132.1, from coordinate 2,476 downwards.
AACGGTGCGCGTCATCGGGCCGGCCGTATCCTGCGAATGCGCAATCGGAACAATGCCATTACGACTGATCAAGCCGACTGTGGGTTTGAATCCGACCAAGCCGTTGACGTGTGCGGGTGAAATAATTGAGCCGTCCGTTTCGGTACCAACGGCGACAGTCGCCAAACTGGCGGCAATGGCCGCACCGGAACCCGAACTGGAGCCACTGGTGTTACGATCCAGCGCGTAGGGGTTCTTGGTCAACCCACCACGGGCACTCCAGCCACTGGTGGAACGCGTTGAGCGCATATTTGCCCATTCGCTTAGATTGGTTTTGCCGAGGATCACAGCGCCGGCTTCGCGCAACCTGGCCACGATAAATGCATCGCGCGGCGGTTTCACCCCCAGCAACGCCAATGATCCTGCGGTAGTCTGCATTTTGTCCGCAGTAGCGATATTGTCTTTGAGCAGAACAGGAATGCCGTGCATGGGACCGCGCGGCCCTTTTAGTTTTCGCTCCGTGTCCAGCGATTTGGCAATCGACAGGGCATCGGGATTTAATTCGATAATCGAATTGATGCGGGGACCGGCCTTGTCGATGGCGCGAATACGTGCCAGATAAAGCTTCACCAGTTTCTGCGACGTCAACTTGCCGGTCTGCATCGCCGCTTGCAATTGGGCCACGTCTGCCTCGACGACATTAAAGCCTCGTGTTTGTGATGTTGTTGCCGACATTGTTGGTCCGCTTGCCATTGCACCGGCCAGCGCGCTGAGTTGCATGAAATCCCTGCGATTCATTTTTGTTTTCCGGATCGACGCGATGGCATAAGTATAGCGGGCTTGCAGAAGGCAAATTGGTGCTTGACGACAAGCTGTGCAGCACCTACTCTCCTCTGATGATCGAACTCAATCTATCCAATTTTGAAGCCCGCGTGCTGGGCGTACTGGCGGAAAAAGCCTTCCTTACGCCGGATGTGTATCCGCTTTCACTCAACGGCACGGTGAATGCCTGCAATCAGCTCAGCAACCGTGAACCGGTGATGAGCCTAAGCGAGGAAAAGGTCGAAAAGTCGCTCACCCGCTTGCAACAAAACAACCTCGCACAAACTTACTACCCAGCAGGCAGTCGTGTGGCGAAATACCAGCATCGCATCGCCGAGGTATTTGCACTCGACGATGCCAGGCTTTCATTGGTTACCCTCCTTTTGCTGCGCGGACCCCAAACATGCGGCGAATTGCGCCAGCGCACCACACGCATGTATCCGTTCGCATCGGTTGAAAGTGTGGAGCGCTCGCTTCAGGATCTCGCCGTGAACGAGCCACCACTGGTCATGCAACTGATACGCGCACCGGGCACCAAGGAATCACGCTGGGCGCACTTATTCTCGGGCTCGATGGCGATCGAGAGGCAGGAAATGGCCTCGGGAATGGATGCCGGTGGAAATGTGATCCACGGTGTGGGCGATGATCGCGTGGCGCATCTTGAAGCGGAAGTCGCATCGCTCAAACGTGACGTCAATTGGCTGACCGAGGAACTGGCCAAGTTCAAGAAGCAGTTTGAATAGCGATTTTTGTTAGTCTAAACAACACTTTTTTGTCATGTTGAATGCACAGAAAAATCTGCTTTTTCACTTTGTCATTTCAAACGCAGAGAGAAATCTGCTTTTCTCTAAATTTTGACAAGCAGATTTCTCACCCGATGATGCCGGGTTCGAAATGACAGGTTGAGGGTGTTGCAGTGAATGCGAACGTCGCACACGGCCCTTGTTAAAACCTTCAGATCCCTGCAATCTACACCCGTTTCAATTCAACGCTGGTTCGCACGGTACCCGCTTTGTCGTGCTTGATCACAAGCTCGACCTTTCTGTCCTTCGGCGCACATTCATCCACATTCACCACCCACTCCAGCTTCGTTCGGTCGGCCGTGGGCGTGGTGTCGGTCCAGAAACTCATCAACGTGTGCTTGTAAGCACGACCCTCGAGTTCGCCAGCGACTTCGCGCAACTTTCCCGACACCAGCGTCGCGCCGGCTGGCAAAGAAATTTCGCCCACCAAACCGCGCGTCTGCTTGCGCTGTTGCGCACGCTTGGATACGTACGAGGGAAGGTAGCCGGTGTTTTGCACCGCGACTTCGATTCGATAAGAGTCACCGCCGATGTGCTCGGCCTTGGCGTGAACGAGCTCAAGCTTCGGCGAGATAAGCGTATTCCACACCACCCAATCGGGAAACCTGGAAATTTCTTTTTCCAGCAAATGCGGCGGCGGATTACGGAATGCGTAGATCTTGTCCCAGCCACCAATTTCGACTTCACCTAATTGTGGATGATCAAACTTGACCCAGTCGATGTAGCCCTTGCCCTTTAATTCCTTGTCGGCCCAGGCCAGCATCTTCAGGTCGTCTTCGACCGGATGATCGCGGAACCAGTCAATGTACTTGTAATCCTTGATACCGGCTTCGCGCATCGGGCACCAGATCTCAATGGTCCATTCATACAGG
>JBKJVA010000098.1:0-6740 GCA_046589675.1 Usitatibacteraceae bacterium | reverse complement strand
CTGCCGCCCTCAATCAAGGATGTGCCGATGGTGGTACTAGTCAATAACGGCACGGCATCGGCTTCCGAAATTGTTGCTGGCGCGTTGCAAGATCACAAGCGAGCGACCATCATGGGTTCGCAAACGTTCGGTAAAGGTTCCGTTCAGACAATATTGCCGTTAGGCAACAATAGCGCCATCAAGTTGACGACGGCGCGTTACTACACGCCGAACGGTCGCTCGATACAAGCGAAAGGCATTGTTCCTGATGTGGCGGTCGACGATGGTTCGCAGCGGTTGTCGATGCGCGAGGCCGATCTTGACCGGCACTTGATTGGCGATGAAGAAAAGAAAGCTGCGGAAATATTATTAAAAGCCAAGCTTGAAGCCAAACCTGATGTGCCCGCGATTTTGCCGGACAAAAAAGATAAGGACGGCAAGTCAAAAGGTTTACCGACCAGCGGCCTGCCCGGTCAGGATGGAAAAGCTGCTGGAGTCGGCGTCGCGAGCGTTGCCGCGCTCGATAGCAAGGCCGACGAGAAGCAAGTGGAATACAAGCCCCTTAATGGCGTTGATGGCAAACCGGTCGATTTTGTTTTGCAGCAGGCGATGAACCAGTTGAAGGGGCTTCCGGTTGCTGCCAACCCACGCGCGCTGGTGGCCAGCGCCAGTAATACGGCGACGCCACTCAAGTCCAAGCTCGAGAAAGGTGACAAAGCGGAGAAGGCTGACAAAACCGTCCGGTAACATTTTTTGACTGGCAGTGTGAGTTCCGCCGTTCGAAACCAACATGGATGATCACGCACTGCTTCGCTATAGTCGGCATATCCTGTTGAACGAGTTTGGGCTCGAAGCGCAGCAGCGTCTGGGTCAATCGCACGCGCTGGTGGTCGGTGCAGGCGGACTGGGCTCGGCGGCGTTGATGTATCTGGCTTCGGCCGGGGTCGGGCGCATATCCATCGCCGACGGTGACCAAGTCGATCTGACAAACTTGCAGCGACAGGTCGTGCATCGCGAAGACACCATCGGCATGAATAAGGCTGTGTCGGCGCAAAGGCAATTGCAGGCCATCAATTCGACAATCCGCATCGACGCGATCCAGGAACAGTTATCCGGAAAGGCCCTCGACGAACTTGTCAAACTTGTGGATATCGTTCTCGACTGCTCCGATAACTTCGCGACCCGTCATGCGATTAACCGCGCGTGCGTGCATCATTGGAAACCGCTGGTTTCGGGTGCCGGCGTGCGTTTCGATGGTCAGATCACCAGTTTCGATTTGCGGCGTGCAGACAGCCCCTGCTATCACTGCTTGTTTCCGGATCAGGCGAATGTCGAAGAAGAACGTTGTGCAGTGATGGGCGTGTTCGCGCCATTGGTGGGCATTGTCGGTACGATGCAGGCTGCGCAGGCAATTTTAGTATTGTCCGAAATCGGCGAACCGCTCAGCGGGCGCATGCTGATGTTGGATGGGCGATCGCTCAACTGGCAGACTGTAAGGTTTCACCGTGACGAACATTGTTCGGTATGCGCCCCACGTGCGGCGACACCGGTTATGGAGAAGAAATATGAAATTGCTATCTGATCATTTATTGTTATTGTATATGGCGATGCTGGCGTGTGGCATATGTTTTTCGGCCGCGACCAATGCACAAGAGTTGTGGAAATACACCGACAAGAACGGCAAAGTGACCTACTCCGACAAAGGTCCGCTCGCTGGCGAAAAAGCCGAGCGGGTCAACGCAGACACATTGGGAACGGTCATCCCTGCGGCTAAGAATTTGTACGAAGGAAAACCGCAGGGCAGCGCAAACGTAATTTCACGGGCAGCAGACCGCGAAGCGGTGCGCGAAAATTATCGTAAGCTGGTGGAAGCCGCTCGCGAAGAATTGGAGCAGGCCAGGAAAGCCCTGGAATCGGGGCGGGAACCGACGCAAGAGGAGCGCCAGATCGTTGTTGGACGGGGCAAGGACGGAAAGACCACTGGTGTTAACGCGTTGAATCGCAAACCGGAATACTTCGAACGTATCGCCGCGCTGGAAGCGGCTATCAAAAAAGCCGAAGAGAAAGTGGCAGACGCTGAAAAAAACCTTCAGGAGAAAGCGCCGAAATAACGGCGGACGGGTTGTCAGCCCGAAGATACTTCCTCAAAGCGCCCATCGCGGCTTGATGTTAAACGATGCCAGGGTGCTTTCTAGCAGGGTTGGGTTCTCTTTGATCCGCATGGCAGCGGCGAATGCGATCATTGCACCGTTATCGGTGCAAAGCTCCAACGGGGGGTAATAGACCTTAACGCCGCGCCACTGTGCGGCTTGTGTGAGTTTCTCTCGGAGTAACTTGTTTGCCCCGACGCCGCCGGCCACCACCAGGCGTGGCATGCGGGTTGTTGTTAATGCGGCAAGGGATTTTGCGACCAGCACCTCGACAATAGCCGCTTGAAATGCTGCCGCGACATCCGCGCGGGTTTGCGGGTCGAACCCATTGGCGGCTTCCAGTTTACGTTTGAGGGTGAGCGCCGCCGTCTTCAGGCCGCTGAAACTAAAATCCAGATCGCCGCTCGCAATCATCGGTCGCGGCAACTTGAAGCGTGCGGCATTCCCGGTTTCCGCGAGCTTACTCAGGGCAGATCCACCGGGATAGCTCAAGCCAAGCAACGACGCAGTCTTGTCGAAGGCTTCGCCAGCCGCATCATCGACCGTTTCGCCAAGAAGTTGGTAATGGCCCACCCCTTCTACCGCCATTAATTGTGTATGGCCGCCAGAGACTAATAAAGCCACAAAGGGGAACTCCGGCCTCGGCTCGGAAAGTAGAGGCGAAAGTAAATGCCCTTCCAAGTGATGAATACCAATAACCGGTTTACCAAGCGCGGCACCCAGTCCAGCGGCGACGCTGGTACCGACCAAAAGTGCCCCGCCCAAGCCGGGGCCTTGGGTTACCGCGATCACATCGATATTTTGAAGTGAGCGTACGCTCTCTTTTAAAACTTGGTATATCAAAGGGATAAGGCGGCGAATGTGATCGCGCGACGCCAGTTCCGGCACCACGCCCCCATAAGCGGCGTGCATCTCAATTTGTGAGTGTAGTCGGTGCGTCAGTTGCCCGGTCGCGCTATCGTATAGCGCGACGCCGGTTTCGTCGCAGGAGGTTTCGATGCCGAGGATCAGCAAAACGTGGCAGATGGGGCTAGGGCTTGGCAAAAGCGCCGTAAGTCGTTATTATATTGGGCTTTCTGTCGTTACAGTGTACAGGAAGCGCGTATTAAGCAGCACAAAGCAGCACAACTTCAGACCCTCAATCCGCAGGTAAGCGAGATTGGCTGGGCATAACTAGAAAGCTAGAAAGGTATTTTGAATGTTAGTCCGATTGAAAGAAAACGAACCGTTTGACGTCGCGCTGCGTCGCTTCAAACGCGCAATTGAAAAGACTGGTTTGCTCACCGAGCTTCGCGCCCGTGAGTTTTATGAAAAGCCTACCGCTGAGCGCAAACGTAAACACGCTGCCGCCGTCAAGCGCCGCTTCAAACGCCTGCGCAGTCAGATGCTGCCGCCTAAGCTTTACTAAATTTAAGGTCGGTTAGAATTTATTGGGGCAGGTGACACACGTCGCCTGCCTTTTTTATTGGTGGAGATGCGAAATGACATTACGTGAAAAAATCAACGAGGACATGAAAACAGCGATGAAAGCGCGCGAGACGGAAAAGCTCGGCACGATTCGCCTGTTGCAGGCGGCGCTGAAACAGAAAGAGGTGGATGAACGTATTGAACTTACGGACGACCTGGTGCTGGCCATCATCGAAAAAATGCTCAAGCAGCGCAAAGACTCGATCGAACAATTCACCGCAGGCAATCGCCTCGACCTGGTGGCAAAAGAAACGTTCGAAGTCGGTGTGTTGTCGGCGTATTTGCCGCAACAACTGAGTGAAGCCGAGGTGCTCGCAATTCTTGACGGTGTCATCGTTGAAACCGGCGCCACTTCTGCAAAGGATATGGGCAAAGTGATGAACGCGCTGCGTCCCAAAGTCGCAGGTCGCGCGGATATGGGCAAGCTGTCTGGGCTGGTGAAGACGCGTCTGGCCTGAAACATAAAAGCGCCGTTTCCAGCATAATTCTTTCATGATTCCGCAAGACTTCATTCAGCAATTGCTCGGTCGTGTTGATATCGTCGATGTCATCGATAAGCACGTGAAGTTAAAGAAATCAGGACAAAATTACTCGGCTTGCTGCCCGTTTCATAACGAAAAATCCCCATCGTTTTCTGTGTCGCCGACCAAGCAGTTTTATCACTGCTTCGGCTGCGGCGTGCATGGCACAGCCATTTCGTTTTTGATGGAATACAACGGCATGGGGTTTCGCGATGCCGTGACGGAACTTGCCGAAGGTGTCGGCATGACGTTGCCGGTGGAAGCCAACCGCGAGGAGGCCGTCGAGCGTGCACACGAGGCCGCCTCACTTGGCGAATTCATGATGGCGGCGATGAATTTTTATCGACGCGAATTGAAAAAGACGCCAAGGGCAATCGAATATTTCAAGAATCGCGGACTGACGGGCGAAGTCGCGGCGAAATTCGGACTGGGCTACGCGCCCGACGATTGGCAAGGATTGAAGGGTGCGGTCGACGATTACACCGCTTCGGCGCTGGTTGAATGTGGCTTGGTCATCGACAATGCGGAGGGAAAACGCTACGACCGCTTTCGGGATCGCGTGATGTTTCCCATTCTTGATCAGCGCGGTAATGTGATTGGGTTCGGAGGTCGGGTAATCGACCAGGGCGAACCAAAATACCTGAATTCGCCGGAGACGCCGTTGTTTGAAAAAGGCCGCGAGCTTTATGGCCTATTTCAGGCGCGACGCGCAATTCGCGACACGCAAACAGCAATTGTGGTCGAGGGGTATATGGATGTTGTCGCATTGGCGCAAAGTGGTGTCGATAATGCAGTAGCCACACTCGGTACCGCCACCACCCCAATGCATGTGCAAAAGCTTTTGCGCATGGCTGACAACCTTGTTTTTTGCTTTGATGGCGACAAAGCCGGGCAGCGTGCCGCGTGGCGGGCGCTCGAGCAATCCCTCCCAGTGGTGATTGATGGCAAAGACGTGCGTTTTTTGTTTCTGCCGCAGGAGGACGACCCGGACACGTTTGTCCGGCGACTGGGCAAGGAGGCATTTCTTACCGAAGTTAAAAACGCCAAGCATTTGTCGGCTTTCCTTTTTGATGAGCTAGCCGCACAAGTCGATCTGGCTAACGAAGAGGGTCGCACGCGATTATTGATGTTGGCCAAACCGTTGCTGTCCCAAATCACAGCGCCAGCGCTTAGTCTCATGCTGCAGCGAAAACTTGCCGACATTGTTGGCTTGGGTGTGGTGGAGATTCAGCGGCTAATTCCTGTTGCTGCCGGGAACAGTTCGTTACCAGACATCCGAACCGCGCCCCAATATCCGCGCGGCAGTGACAATGCTCCCCATAACCAGAATGGCAGCAAAGGCGGTTTCGGAAAATGGAAAGCACGCGGTCCGGAACTCGGCGCACCTGTGCCGCGACGCAAAACCGCGCCCGCTGGTTCGGGCGCTCAATTGATCGCGCGAATGCTGCTAAAACCGGCACTTGCAGCACGCTTCGACGTCACCGTCGACGAACATGACGACAGGTCCGTCGGCAGTGCCTGCCGCGTCGCCGCGTACATCCGTGATCACGATTTTGAAGTGACCCAGGCGCAACTGATTGAACATTTTCGCGGGTCCGAAGACGAAGATGAAATAGGTCGTGCGGCGTTGCAGCCCTTGTTGACCGACATGGATACCAACAAGCCTGATTTCGACGTCGATGCAGAATTTGATGGGGCACTAGCCAAGCTTAGAGATGACGCGATCGCTGAACGAAAGAAGCGCGAGCAACAGAAGCGCGCGCAGGAAATGGGGCTGGGGTAGAGCAAGCATCGGTGCGGTTCTTAGGTCATAAATGGCGGGAAACACCCGCGAAATGGCGGTCTCCGTGGATTAATCTGGTAAGGCGCAACAGTCCACCGACTCGCTCCTGATGCGCTTCCCCACTTGGATAATCGCTTTCAGGACGCATATATGGTGGGACCGCCCAACAGGGGTTGGGAAAACAAGCTGCCCGACACGGTAAACCCGGGCGATGCAACACAGTTTTGCCATCAAAAAGCTATCAAAAACAGACGGCTTACGATATAATTGAGGGTTCCCCTGCCTTAATCTTCCTGCACCTCTCTATTGACTCCCGTAGCGCTTTTCGGCTGCGGCAACGGACTATTTGATATGGCACGCAAACCCAAAAGCGCACGCGACTCTGAGGAATTTCCCTTTCCAAACTTCAAGGCTCTCAAAGCTGAGGCCAAAGTGGTCGATGTTGAGGTGCAACGGACGCGTCTTAAGACGCTTATCACGCTAGGCAAAGAGCGTGGATTCCTGACCTACGCTGAAATTAACGATCACTTGCCCGACATGGTCGATGCCGAGCAGATCGAAGCGATCACCACGACCTTCAATGAAATGGGCATTCAGGTGTACGACGAAGCGCCTGACGCCGAAACACTTTTGCTCAATGAGGCCGCCCCGACGGTCGCTGATGACGAAGACGCCGCCGAAGAAGCAGCCCAGGCACTTTCCACCGTAGACTCCGAGTTTGGACGCACCACCGATCCGGTTCGTATGTATATGCGCGAAATGGGTTCGGTGGAGCTGTTGACGCGTGAAGGTGAAATAGAAATCGCCAAGCGCATTGAAGACGGCCTGAAACACATGATT
>JBKJVA010000090.1:0-2695 GCA_046589675.1 Usitatibacteraceae bacterium | reverse complement strand
GGGATGGCTTTCTTTCACCTTGAAGGTCAAAAAATCGAGAAGAAAGAACAGTTTCTGAACCACGCCGCAGTTGCAATGAAATTTCCATCTCACTTTGGCAACAACTGGGACGCGTTCTACGACTGCCTGACGGATATGGACTGGGTTGAGACTGAGGGCTATCTCATTTATTTCGACCATACCGATGCGTTTGCGAGCCATCACGAGAGCCAGCTTGAGACCGTCGTTGAGTTATTTCAGGACGCAGTCGATTACTGGAAAGGTGAAGGCAAACCCATGCTGGTGGTGCTGTCCGGCACCAACGCGCCGCCGGGAATGAAGAAGGTCTGAAATTTGCGGCTCACGCTGCCCACTGCACGGATGACCGTTTCACTCGCGTCCGGAATGCCTGAATAGTTCCCTGACAGCCCTCCATATTTAGCGCCGGTTTTCAGCCATTTACGCGGATTCAATTACGAGTCCCTACAGTCGGCAGGCGATTAAACATGACTGCGTAAGGTGTTAAGTACCCCAGTGATTTGCGCGGTCGATGGTTGAGTTTATCCTGATCTAATCGTAGGCACCGTTGAGTCAGATTGTTCATTGATTTCCCCTTCGGCTGGTACTGGCGAACGATGCCGATGGTGTTCTCGCCGGTACCACGTTGGTTGGGTTGGTAGGCATCGCAGGCAAAGGCATAGTCCGGCAAGACATCGCCCAATGCGCTGAATTCGGTGCCACGATCACTGGTGACACTCTTGAAGGGTAGTCCGCGATCATGCAGGTCGCGCTTGATCAGTCGAGCGGTCAACTTGGCATCCACGCGCGGCAGCAAGCGCAACACCACATACAGGCTTTGCCGCTCGACCGACACAATGATGCGCTTGACGTCGCTACGCTTGCCGACGGCGGTATCGGTCTCCCAGTGGCCGATCTCGATGCGATCCTGCACCTCCTTGGCGCGCTCGTGAATCGACTTCGCGCTCCCCTGCCAAGGGTGCCGGGCCGGGCGCTTGAGATGACGGCGTAACTGGACTTGGCGCAGTCGGTCTTGCCAGCCTTGACGCATCACCAGGTTGTAAATCGCCTGCGTGCAGATCGACGTTTGTCCCAGCAAGGCTCGCCGCCCGCTGATCTGATCGGGTGACCAGTCCAGATCGAGCCTGGCTTTCACCTGTCTTATCACGGCCGCTGATTTGGTCACGCAGTTGGCAGCGCTGCGCTGACTGGCAAGATCCCGGTGCTGCTGGGCGCGTTCGGGGCAATAGCGCGCCAGCGATCCACAACGCTTCAGTTCGTCATACAGCCCGGATCGGTCGCGACCCATCTCGCGGGCAATCGTGGTCATCGGCAGCTTTGCCATCCGCATGGCGTAAAACTGGTAACGTTCTTCCAAGGTGAGGCTCGAGTGTCCCATTGCGGTTTCCCTTTCGTCTAGATAACAAGGGTACCGCAGCTTGACGCCTCACCCCTTATCAATACGCCTTGAGGTGTAGGGAGTCGTACTGGAATCCACCAAAATGGCTGAAAAGGTGCGCCAAATGGCGATCTACATAAAAATGTCATTCCGGCGAATGACGCTTCATATGAGTCAGGCATAGCGTTGGCCTTCATCGTCCGAAAATTGTCATCCGGCGTCGGCGTAGAGCGTCGAGAATTTGGATGGGTCGCTCTCGCTCATCCGTCGTCCGCACTTGAAACGGCTTGCATCTGTACCATGGTACAGAGAGACAATGAAGGTCGCCTGCCAAGATCCTAGAAACGGCAGTTGACCGCTCATCTCAGTCAATAAGGGATTGATATGTTTGTGTTTTCGGGTGTTCAAGGTGTTCACCGTCTGGGTGAGATCGCTACGGGTGCGATTGCACGTTTTCGCGGCTCCCTGGCGCCGTTGCTTCTCCTAGCAGAGTGCAGTCTGCGTCGTCGTCGCCCTTGCAGGGCGCGTCTGCACATGCATGTGCAGTTCGTTCCGCAGGCGGGCAGCATGCTGCCCGAATTCCCTGCTCCACCCTTGCCAGGAAGCCGCGAAAAAGTACACTCACACCCGTCCAACTACCGTTTCTAGGATGATTGCATCTACCCGTTCACCCAAAAAGTCGCTCACCATCGGTGTGGTGGCCAAACGCGCCGGCGTGGGCGTTGAAACGATTCGGTTCTATGTTGGAAAAGGCCTGATCGAGCAGCCAAAGCGCCCACTCGGCAGTGTGCGCGTCTATCCGGAAACCACTATCGAGCGCCTTGAATACATCCATCACGCCCAGGAGCTGGGCTTTACCTTGCGCGAGATTGGGGAACTACTGGCCTTGCAGGCCGATCCCACAGCCGATTGTGGCGATGTAAAAAAGCGCGCGGCAGAGAAGTTGGTTGAAGTGGAAGCAAAACTCATCCGCCTGGCCGCCATGCGCAAGACACTCCGACAACTGGTCGATGTCTGCCCCGGGGCGGGCGATCTGGACGAATGTTCAATTGTCGCCGCGCTCTCGGCACCGTCTGCGGCGAACACCAGCCAACTCATCACTTCAACCGGAAATGCCCCCATGAAATCCACTGAGCTGAACATCGAAGGCATGCATTGCCAGGGCTGCGCCAAAACGGTCGAGATGCTGTTGAGCGCTGTTCCGGGTGTGAAAACGGTGACAGCGTCTTACGCCGACCATGGTGCCCGGATTTTTTATGATCCCGCAACAGTTGAGCCACCGGCGCTGGTCGCGGCAGT
>JBKJVA010000002.1:0-4635 GCA_046589675.1 Usitatibacteraceae bacterium | reverse complement strand
GTGGCTGCGCGGATACCAGGTCGGTCATGTTGTCGTCCGCATCGTTCTTCTACAGGGTCCCTTTAACCTCGTCGCTGTGCAGCGGCATGCCAAGGGCGCGAAGCCTTTCCTGCACTTTTGCCACCGACACATGGCGAACGGTAACGCCTTCATCGATCGCGACAGCGGCGGCGATGCCGGCCGCCTGGCCGGTTGCCATGCAGGCGGGCATGTTACGTGAACGCGCATGCGCCGCATGATCCGCCGAGATACAGCGTCCTGCCACCAGCAATTGTTCGATCTGCAACGGCAACAAACAGCGATAAGGAATTTCGTAGGGGCGCAAGCCCTGAAAATCGACGTCCGCCCCCTTGGGGTCGTGAATATCGAGCGCGGACGCATCGGCCGCGATGCTGTCGTGAAAGCCCGGGCCTTTGATGGAGTCCTCGCCCGTCAGCGTGTATTCGCCGACGACGTGGCGCGTCTCGCGCACGCCGAGAATTGGTGCGATGGCTTCGATGCGCGCTTTTTCAAAACCGGGGATGCATTCTCGCAGGTAGCGCGCCACGCCTTCAATTTGCCGATAGCACTCCAGTACCGCATTGGTGAATTGCACCGGATCAAAGACGTCCACGTCGGTCACGCGCGTGGCATTGACGTACATGCGGCCATCGGCGGTCTTGAGCGTAATGTTTTCGCGCTGCAGCTTGACGCCCGTATCCTCCTGGAACTTGCGCAGCGAGCGATTGAATCCGGTCAGCCACAACCCATAGGCGAGCCCTTCGACGGTATCCGGAATCGCGCGCGCCGGTACATCGTCCGTGGTGCGCGCCCAATCGGCCAGACGCACCAGGTCGACGCGATCCATGGTGAAGTACATCGATACCGGCTGCATCGTCATTGCGCTGCCGCCGGAGCCCATCACGAATGGGGCGCCCGCGCGAACCGCGATATCGGCGTCAGCCGAACAATCGATAACCACTTTCCCCCGGATGAACTGGCGCCCGCTTTTGTTTTCAACGATCACGCCGGTGACGGTTTGTCCTTCCATGACCGGGGTCGAGACCACGGTCTCGAACAGGATCTGCACCCCCGCTTCGGCGCACAGGCGCGTCAACAGCATCTTCATCGTCTCCGGGTCGCAGGGCGACGCGATCTTCACGCCGCCATTTTTCACTACCGCCATGTAGTCCGGTCCTGCACCGCCGACAGAGCGGGCAAGATTCCATATTTCCAGCGGCAGACCACCAACCAGCGCGCCCGAAGGCTTGGTGTTCAGGCCGAGCGTCATGTTCCCGCCCAGCGAACCGAAGCGTTCAATCAGTACCACACGCTTGCCTTCGCGTGCAGCGGAAATCGCCGCCAGCGGCCCCGTTGTGCCGCCACCGACCACAATCACATCGGTATCCAGCAGCAGCGGGATCTGGCGTGCCGGCTCGGTGATGAATACTTGTTTCAATGCCGTATCCATATTTACTCCAGGGAAATTTGCGCGCGCTTGACGATTGGCGCCCACTTGTTGATCTCGGCTGACAAGAAGCGGGCGAACTCGTCCGGCTTGTCGGCAACGACGGTCGCGCCCATGGCGGCGAGGCGCTCCTTGATCTCAGGCGTATTCAAGATGGCGACAATCTCCCTGTTCAATCGGTCGACGATGGCTTGAGGTGTTCCTGCGGGTGCCAGCATGCCGAACCAGGCGACTGCTTCAAAATTCGTAAAGCCGACCTCCGCCATCGTTGGTATTTCCGGTAGTGACGAAGCGCGTGTCTTGGTTGTCACTGCGAGTGCCTTGAGCTTGCCGCTCTTGATGTGTGGCGTGACGGGCACGATATTGTCGAACATGATGTCGACCGAGCCTCCCATGAGGTCGATGTGTGCAGGCGGGCTGCCTTTGTACGGAACATGCAGAATATCGATGCCGGCCAGGGTCTTGAATAGCTCGCCACTTAAGTGGTGCGAGGTTCCCGTACCCGACGATGCGAAGGTAAGCTTTCCGGGATTTTTTTTCGCATAGTCGACCAGTCCGGCGGCATCCTTCACAGCCAGGTCGCTGCGCGTAACCAGCACCAGCGGCGTGATCGTCATGAGCGTGATGGGCACAAAATCTTTTTCCGGATCAAACGGCAGTTTGCGATATACGTTTTTGCTGATCGGCAGCGCCGCTGTCGCGACTGTCAGCGTGTAGCCATCTGGTGACGATTTGGCACCGACATCGGTGCCGATGTTTCCGCCCGCGCCCGGCCGGTTATCAATGAGCACCGGCTGGCCGAGCGATTTCGAAAGGCGTTCGCCGACGATGCGGCTGATGGTGTCTGAAGCCTGACCTGCGGGAAAGGGCACGACGATCTTGATTGGTTTGTTCGGATAATCCTGTGCGATGGCGGTTGCGGAGAGCGCAATCATTGCGGAGATCACGAGTTGGGCTATTTTCATTTCGTTGCCTCGTTGTAGAAGGGAGAGAGAGATATTGCGGGATGTTAAAAGCACGTTGAAAGTTGCGATAGGTGGACTTGACGGCTGCGGCTAGGCCGATTTTTTGCTGGCGAACAGGTCGGGCGAATACGACCGTAACGTGGTTTCGTATGAACGCCACACATGCTCGGCGGCGAGGGTTTCGGCGCGTACGTCGTTGCGTGCCTTGATGGCATCCAGAATGTCGCGGTGGTCACGAATGGCGTCCTTGCGGTGCGCCGCGTCCGCGCGGGCCACGGTACGTCGCGAAATGACGATCTGCGCATTGAGCAATTGCAGAATGGTGCGCAGCCGCGAGTTGCGGGCCGCGTCGATAATCAGATCGTGAAAATCGTGACCGAGCTGTGTCCATTTCTCGTCATTTTTTTCCGTTTCGTAGCGCACGCATAGACGCTCCATCTGCGCGATTTCCGCGTCGGTCGCGCGCAGTGCCGCGTAGCGGGACGCACCGGCTTCCAGAATCGCGCGCATTTCAAAGAACTCGCGCAGGTCTTCGTGCGAACGCTTGGGAACGGTGTAGCCCCGCGAGGGCAGCAATTCGACGTAGCCATCCTGTGCGAGCAGCTTGAGCGCTTCGCGGATCGGTGTTCGGCTCATCCCCAGGCTGGTTGCAAGATGGATCTCATAAAGTGGCTCACCCGGCAGCAGCTTGCCGTCGATGATTGCGTCGCGTAGCTGCGCATAGGCTTTTGTTGCCAAGCCTGCCGATTGGTGTGTAGACACTATGTATCCTCTATGTATACACATAATTGCAAAATTTGCCTTGGCTGTCAATCCTTATTTCTACTACTGGCTGAGATCAATATACAACTGCTGTTTTCAGGTGCGAAATGCCAGCGTAGCTGCCACCTTGGTGGCCGAATGTACGCTGTCCAAACCCCCTGGGCCGTACATAGAGAATCAATCCGCGCCTGAAACCAATGGCAATAGTTTGCGGCGGCTATTTGACGAAAACCTTACGCATCACCGCCTTTTTGCAGCACCGAAACAAACAACGGCGAGCGCGCCAACCTGTCGAGCCAGTTGGCCAGCGGCCCAACGTAAGCAGCGTCAAACCATGACTTATCTACATGGGCAAACTGACGGACGAATGGAAAGATGGCCGTATCGGCGATGCTCAGATGTTCGCCCATCAGAAAAGGCTGCCTCGCCAGACGCGCATTCAATATCCGCAAGAATGCGCCCGCCTCATCCCGGTAGTTTTCGGCCGCCTGTTCTTGCACATTTGCATGTATACGACCGGGGTATTTGTAACCATCAAGACAGCGCTTGAATGATCCATCGTTCTCATCAATCAATGACGCGGCTTCACCCGCCCATTTTGCGGCGTCAATTATCCATCCATCTGGATCATGGATGGCAAGCGACCAGCGCATGATATCCAGACTTTCGTCGATCACGCTGCCATCGGCGAGTTGCAGCACCGGTACCGTACCTTTTGGCGAGCAATCCAGCATTGCCTGCGGTTTGTTCCGCAGATCAACTTCGCGGGCTTCCACTTCCACGCCACTGATTTTGATGGCCAGTCGCGCGCGAATCGCATAGGGACATCGGCGAAAAGTATAGAGAATAGGTTTCATTGATTTGCGAAAAGTCGCCACGGACCGCCTGTTGATCCGGCAATTATCAAACAAATCATGACGGCGTTTTAGCGTCTGCAAAAACCTGACACAGTTGTCGAAGCTGGCAGTGATCCGTTTTCGGTGCTGAATCGACAAGTTCCCTTGGTTACGCGTACGGGCCGACAGAAACGCAGACTTTCACGGGGATGCGATGTTGACAGTGGATGTTGACTGGGGCGAAACAGGCGCGGATACTGGGATGGTGATTTGAAAACGCCTTTCCCGAAAGAGGTAAACAGATGCCTAAAGCCACCATTACGCGTCTGGCTCCACTCGTCTTCGCGTTGCTGCTCGCCGTCGTCGCGCCGGCGGTGTCTCAGCCCAAATAAAGCGATAAGGCGCTCGCCACCCGTGAGCTTGATGTGGAGGGCGTTGTGGCAGAAGTGATCGAGTCGGATCGGAAAGACGGCGTGCTGACCGTGCGAGTCCGGTTTCGCAACAATGGAGAGAAGCTCGCGAAGATCTCGTTGGTCGATGCACAGGGTTACGTGCACACGTACGTCGCATCGGGCGATAAAAAATACCCGCTGATCCGCGATGACAGGGGCAACCAGGTAGCGAC
>JBKJVA010000262.1:0-3384 GCA_046589675.1 Usitatibacteraceae bacterium | reverse complement strand
ATCCGGCAATGAAAATGTTTTGCGCTTTTTTCATCTGAGCGCATCAGTATAGAGAATAGAAAACCCGAAACCGAAATGACTGCCGAATATCAAATTACCCTGACGCCCTCGGGCCACACTTTCCATGTCGCAGCCGATGAAACCATTCTCGACGCCGCCTTGCGGCACGGTATTGGCCTGCCATATGGTTGTCGAAATGGTGCATGCGGATCGTGCAAAGGTAGCATCGTCTCCGGCGAATTCGACTACGGTACTTATCAGGAACGCACCTTGAGCGCTGATGAAAAATCCCAGGGCAAGGCGCTTTTTTGTGTCGGTAAGCCGCGCTCGGATATGACGATCAACGTGAAGGAAATCGGCGGCGCGGGAGATATTCAGATTCGCACGCTTCCCTGCCGCGTGGAAGAAAAACAATTGGTTGCCCCCGATGTCGTCATCCTTTCGCTAAAGCTCCCGGCGCAAGAAAGAATGCAGTTCATGGCGGGCCAGTACCTTGATATTTTGCTGAAAGATGGCAGGCGCCGCAGCTTTTCCATGGCCAATGCGCCGCATCACGATCAATTTGTGGAGTTGCATATCCGCTTGATCCCCGATGGACAATTTACCGGTTACGTATTCAACGAAATGCGCGACCGCGCAATACTGCGCTTCGAGGGGCCGCTGGGCACATTCTTTCTGCGCGAAGACTCGGACAAGCCGATCATTTTTATGGCGGGCGGTACCGGTTTTGCACCGATCAAAGCGGTCATCGAACACGCGCTCTACACGCATATCGATCGGGAAATGGTGCTCTACTGGGGCTGTCGCTCGCTGCAGGATATGTACATGCCGCAGTTACCCGCGCAGTGGCAAATGGAACACCCCAACTTTACGTTTATCCCGGTTTTATCGGAGCCTAAACCCGAGGATAATTGGCAGGGACGAACCGGCTTTGTGCACCAGGCGATCGTCGACGATTTCGCTTCGCTCGCCGGGTACCAGGTCTATGCCTGTGGTGCGCCGATCATGATTGAGCTGGGACAAAAAGCCTTCGTCGCAAGAGGACTGCCCGATGATGAATTTTTTGCCGATTCATTTACCTATGCGCCTCATGAGATCAGTACCACTTGAATAACCGCACTATTAAGGAGATTTTGCATGATTAAAGTTGGAGACACATTGCCAGATGCCACGTTGAGCGAATTCATCGCGGTCGAAACAGCGGGTTGCTCGATTGGCCCGAACAGTTTCAACGTCAGCGATCTGGTTAAGGGTAAAAAGATCGCTGTCTTCGGTTTGCCGGGTGCATTTACGCCGACCTGTTCGGCCAAACACGTGCCCGGCTACATCGCCAACCATGATGCACTCAAAGCCAAGGGTGTGGACGAAATCTGGTGTATAGCGGTGAATGACGCGTTTGTCATGGGTGCTTGGGCAAAAGATCAGCACGCCGATGGCAAAGTGCGTATGTTTGCCGACGGTTCCGCCGCCTGGACCAAGGCGCTAGGTCTTGAGCTGGATTTGACGGCCAAAGGCATGGGTGTACGCATGCAGCGCTTCTCGATGCTGGTGGTCGATGGCGTTGTGAAAAATTTGAACGTCGAGGGTCCTGGCAAGTTCGAAGTGTCGAATGCAGAAACGATGTTGACGCAAGTTTAAAATAGAAGTTACTTGATACAAACGGAACGCTGAATGTCCAAACCGAAAATCTTCATCGATGGCGAGCACGGCACCACCGGTCTGTTGATTCGTGATCTGCTGCGCGAGCGCACGGACATCGAGGTAGTCAGCATTGCGCCCGACAAGCGCAAAGACACGGCAGAACGTAAACACTTGCTCAACAACGTCGACCTTGCCATTTTGTGCTTACCCGATGATGCGGCGCGCGAATCGGTCGCGATGATAGATAACGCCGACGTTCGCGTCGTCGATGCCAGCACCGCGCACCGAGTACTGCCGGATTGGGCGTTCGGATTTCCTGAAATGACCGCCGGCCAGGAGCAGCGGATCGCGCAGAGTCGACGCGTATCCAATCCCGGTTGCTGGTCCACCTGTTTCATTGCACTGGTGCGTCCATTGATCGATGTCGGCTTGTTGCCGGCCAATCACCAGGTAACGACGTGGGGCGTATCAGGTTACAGCGGTGGCGGACGGCAAATGGTGGAAGAATTTGAACGTGGCGAAAACAAATCCAGCGTTTTTACTTACGGGCTGAAGTTAAACCACAAACACCTGCCGGAAATGCAGAAGTACACCGGTCTTCTCCATCCGCCGCTGTTTACGCCCGCCGTGGGTGCGTATCGCCAGGGAATGCTGGTTCATGTTCCATTGAATTTGTGGTCGCTGCCGAAAGTGGTCAGCGGACGGCAAATCTACGATTGTCTTGCCGCCCATTACGCAGGCAAACAGACTGTGAAGGTGATGCTGTTTGGCGGCGAGCCGCCCGCAGAGTTGAATCCGCAAGCGCTCAATGGTACCAACCAGATGGAATTGTTCGTGTTTGAAAACCAGAAGAACCAGCAGGCGGTGTTGATTGCGCGGCTGGATAATCTCGGCAAAGGTGCAGGACGCGCGGCGTTGCAAAATGTGGGATTAATGCTCGGCTTGTGATGGCTCAGTTTGCTTAACGCAGGTCGCCAGTTGGTGCGGCTGCTGGCACAAAAATGTCTGGTGAGGCGCGCCAGTGCTGGGTATGGCTTGTTTGTTTCAATTTGATTTCAGCAATTTGCGTGTCGCGACAGGCTGCTAGGCGAGGTAGTGCGCCTCGAACTGCGCAGCCGGTAGCGGCTCGCAGAATAAATAACCCTGGCATTGATCACAATTCAATTCGAAGAGAATGCGCTTTTGCGCCTCCGTCTCGACGCCTTCTGCCACCACGATCAGCTTCAGGCTGTGGGAGAGCGCCACAATGGCCTCGATGAGGGCGGCATCGTCGAGATCGGTGTCTACATCGCGCACAAAACTCTGGTCTATCTTGACGGCGTCGATGCGAAAGCGGCGCAGATAGGCAAGCGAGGAATAGCCGGTGCCGAAATCGTCAATGGCAATATTGACACCAAGATCCGAGAGTTGCCGCAGGATGTCGACGTTGTCTTCGACGTTCTTCATGAGCATGCTCTCAGTAAGTTCGAGTTCGAGATGGCGCCTCTGACAGCCGCACCAATGCTTGTTCTAATTTTTCATTATCGAGCAAGCTCCGCACTCCGCCGTACATGACGAATCGCCTCATCAGTGCGCCCCAGTTGCTCCATCAGGCGTGCCAGCGTCATGTGTGCATCCAGCGTCGGTTCCAGCGCCACACTGGCTTCCAGGTAGCTTTGTGCCTTTCCCCACAGGGCTTGGCGCATGCACAGCTTACCCAGGGTCGCCAGCAGCACAGCATCGCGCGCGTGCTGCCGCAGCCAG
>JBKJVA010000165.1:0-6492 GCA_046589675.1 Usitatibacteraceae bacterium | reverse complement strand
ATCCGGCAATGAAAATGTTTTGCGCTTTTTTCATCTGAGCGCATCAGTATAGAGAATAGAAAACCCGAAACCGAAATGACTGCCGAATATCAAATTACCCTGACGCCCTCGGGCCACGCTTTCCACGTCACCGCAGATGAAACTGTTCTCGACGCCGCCCTGAGACAAGGCATCGGTCTTCCCTACGGTTGCCGAAATGGTGCGTGCGGATCCTGCAAAGGCACCATCGTCTGCGGCGAATTCGACTATGGTACTTATCAGGAGCGCACCTTGAGCGCGGATGAAAAATCGCAGGGCAAGGCACTGTTTTGTGTCGGTAAGCCGCGCTCGGATATGACGCTCAACGTGAAGGAAATCGGTGGCGCGGGGGATATTCAGGTTCGCACGCTTCCTTGCCGCGTGGAAAAGAAACAACTGGTAGCCCCCGATGTCCTCATCCTTTCGTTAAAGCTCCCGGCGCAAGAAAGAATGCAATTCATGGCTGGCCAGTATCTTGATATTTTGCTTAAAGATGGCAGGCGCCGCAGCTTTTCCATAGCCAATGCACCGCACCACGATCAATTTGTGGAATTGCATATCCGCTTGATCCCGGATGGACAATTTACCGGTTACGTATTCAACGAAATGCGCGACCGGGCAATACTGCGCTTCGAAGGACCGCTGGGCACATTCTTTCTGCGCGAAGATTCTGACAAGCCAATTATCTTCATGGCAGGCGGTACTGGTTTTGCGCCGATCAAAGCGGTCATCGAACACGCGCTCTACACGCACATCGACCGGGAAATGGTGCTTTACTGGGGCTGCCGCTCGCTGCAGGATATGTACATGCCGCAGTTACCTGCGCAGTGGCAGATGGAACACCCCAACTTTACGTTTATCCCGGTTTTATCGGAGCCTAAACCCGAGGATAATTGGCAGGGTCGAACCGGCTTTGTACATCAGGCGATCGTCGACGATTTCGCTTCACTCGCCGGCTACCAGATCTACGCCTGTGGTGCGCCGATCATGATCGAACTTGGACAAAAAGCCTTTGTCACAAGAGGACTGCCCGATGATGAATTTTTTGCCGATTCATTTACCTATGCGCCTCATGAGATCAGTACCACTTGAATAACCGCACTATCAAGGAGATTTAGCATGATTAAAGTTGGAGACACATTGCCAGATGCAACGTTGAGCGAATTCATCGCGGTCGAAACAGCGGGCTGTTCGATTGGCCCGAAAAGTTTCAACGTCAGCGATCTGGTAAAAGGTAAAAAGATCGCAGTGTTTGGTTTGCCGGGCGCATTTACCCCGACCTGTTCGGCCAAACACGTGCCCGGTTACATCGCCAATCACGATGCACTCAAAGCCAAGGGTGTCGACGAAATCTGGTGTGTAGCGGTGAATGACGCGTTTGTCATGGGTGCGTGGGCAAAAGATCAGCACGCCGATGGCAAAGTGCGTATGTTTGCCGACGGTTCAGGCACCTGGACCAAAGCGCTCGGTCTTGAGCTGGATTTGACGGCCAAAGGCATGGGTGTACGCATGCAGCGCTTCTCGATGCTGGTGGTCGATGGGGTCGTGAAAAAATTGAACATCGAAGGTGCTGGCAAGTTCGAAGTGTCGAATGCAGAAACGATGTTGACGCAGGTCTAAAAACAGAAGTTACTTAATCCAAGCGGAACGCTGAATGTCCAAACCGAAAATCTTCATCGATGGCGAGCACGGCACCACCGGTCTGTTGATCCGTGATCTGCTGCGCGAGCGCTCGGACATCGAGGTTGTCAGTATCGCGCCCGACAAGCGCAAAGACACGGCAGAACGTAAGCGCCTGCTCAACAACGTTGACCTTGCCATTTTGTGCTTACCCGATGATGCGGCGCGCGAATCGGTCGCGATGATAGACAACGCCGACGTTCGCGTCGTCGACGCCAGCACCGCCCATCGCGTGCTGCCGGATTGGGCGTTCGGATTTCCTGAAATGACCGCCGGCCAGGAGCAGCGGATCGCGCAGAGTCGGCGCGTATCGAATCCCGGTTGCTGGTCCACCTGTTTCATTGCACTGGTACGCCCGTTAATCGATGCCGGCTTGTTGCCAGCCAATCACCAGGTAACCACCTGGGGCATCTCCGGTTACAGCGGTGGTGGGCGGCAAATGGTGGAGGAATTTGAACGTGGCGAAAACAAATCCAGCGTTTTTACTTACGGGCTGAAGTTAAACCACAAACACCTGCCGGAAATGCAGAAGTACACGGGTCTTCTCCATCCACCGCTGTTTACGCCAGCCGTGGGTGCATATCGCCAGGGAATGCTGGTTCATGTGCCGCTGAATTTGTGGTCGCTGCCGAAAGTAGTCAGCGGACGGCAAATCTACGATTGTCTTGCCGCCCATTACGCAGGCAAACAGACTGTGAAGGTGATGCTGTTTGGTGGCGAGCCGCCCGCAGAGTTGAATCCGGAGGCGCTCAATGGTACCAACCAGATGGAGTTGTTCGTGTTTGAAAACCAGAAGAACCAGCAGGCGGTGTTGATTGCGCGGCTGGATAATCTCGGCAAAGGTGCAGGACGCGCGGCATTGCAAAATGTGGGGTTAATGCTCGGCTTGTGATGGTTCACGTTTGCTTAACGCAGGCCGCCAGTTGGTGCGGCTGCTGGCACAAAAATGCCTGGTGAGGCGCGCCAGTACTGGGCATGACTTGTTTGTTTCAATTCGATTTCAGCAACTTGCGCGTCATGACTGACCTAGCAGCCTGTCGGACTTAAGGAATCGAAGCGAAAAATGAACTGGGCGAAATCTGCACCGGTCAGGTCACTTTGCAGCCGATTTCCCTTAAGTCCGACAGGCTGCTAGGCGAGGTAGCGCGCCTCGAACTGCGCAGCCGGTAGTGGCTCGCAGAATAAATAACCCTGGCATTGATCACAATTCAATTCGAAGAGAATGCGCTTTTGCGCCTCTGTTTCGACGCCTTCTGCCACCACGGTCAGTTTCAAGCTGTGGGAGAGCGCCACAATGGCCTCGATAATGGCGGCATCGTCGAGATTGGTGTCAACATCGCGCACAAAACTCTGGTCTATCTTGACGGCGTCGATGCGGAAACGCCGCAGATAGGCAAGCGAAGAATAGCCGGTGCCGAAATCGTCGATGGCAATATTGACACCAAGATCCGAGAGCTGCCGCAGGATGTCGGCGTTCTCTTCGACGTTCTTCATGAGCATGCTCTCAGTAAGTTCGAGTTCGAGATGGCGCGCTTCCAGGCCGCTTTGTGCCAATGCATCGTGCACGCTGCGAGTAAGCCACTTGTTGATCTGCCCCACTGAAAGATTCACGGCGACGGGTACCACTGCGCCGTGACGCTGCGTCCATTCGACGCTCTGCGTGCAGGCGCGGGCCAGCACCCAATCGCCCAATGCGACGATCAGGCCAGTTTCTTCTGCAATCGGGATGAAGCGCGCGGGCAGTATCGTTCCAAGCTGTGGATGGTGCCAGCGAAGCAGCGCTTCCACCCCGGTGAGACGATTGTCTTTGAGACTGAACTTGGGATGATAGTAGAGCTCGAATTGTCCCAGCTGGATAGCCTGCCACAAAGTACTTTCCATGCGCAGGCGTTCCACGGCGCGCACGTTCATCTCCTTGGAAAAGAATTGATAGTTGTTGCGCCCATGCTCCTTGGCAAAATACATCGCCATATCGGCGTTTCGCATCAATGTTTCGCCATCCAATGCGTCGTCGGGGAAAACGCTGATCCCGATGCTGGCGGACCCGTGGTGCAAATGGCCTTCTATCATGAAGGGGTCGGACAGCGTCTGGATGATTTTCTGCGCCACCGCCCCGATGTCCTCGGCAACGCGCAACGCGTCTAGCAAGATCACGAATTCGTCGCCGCCGATTCGCGCCAGCGTATCGCCCTTGCGCATCAGTCGGCCCAGGCGCTGCGCCACCTGTTTGAGGACCTCATCGCCTGCCGCGTGTCCTAATGAATCGTTGATGGTCTTGAAACGGTCGAGATCGATAAACAACAATCCGAGCAACTCGCGGTTACGTTGCGAACCAAGGATGCCTTGCGATAGCCGGTCTATCAGCAGGGCACGGTTAGGAAGCCCGGTGAGCGAATCCCGCGTGGCCAGTTCCTCGATGCGCCGCTCAGCCGTTTTGCGCTCGGTGATGTCGGTATACAGGGCCAGAAGACTACGATGTCCATCGAATTCCGATAAGTCCACCGACAATAGTACCGTCAATTCATCGCCGCCTTTGCGGCGCATGTAGGTCTCGACGTTATACATTTTTTCGCCGCGTTCGAGTACCTGTACCATCGCTTGCCGATCGCTGTGGTTTACCCAAATGCCAAGTTCGATCGAAGTGCGACCGATTGCTTCCTCGCGCGTCCAGCCGAACACGCGTGTCCAGGCGTCGTTTACCTCCAGATACATTCCATCCTCGAGGCGCGTGACGTTGGCCGGATTGGGACTGGAATGAAAAATCTTGGTGAAACGTTCCTCCAACATGCGGCGTTGCGATTCGATCTGTTTCCTTGCTGTCGTGTCGATAATGGTGGAGATGATGCACGGTTCACCGGCAAACTCAATAATCTGCGCACTATAGATAACGTCGAGCAACACACCGTTTCGGTGACGCAGCTTGAGTTCGATGCCTTCGACGCGACCGCTTTCTCGAATGCGCCCCACCATGAAGCTGCGCTGGGTCGGATCTTGCCACACGTTAAGATCGTCATTGTTTCTGCCCAGCACTTCCTCGCGCCTGTACCCGAACAGGTCCAGGACGGCGCGGTTGGCCTCGAAAAAATGACCATCGGATATCCGGCTAATGACAATGGCAATCGGGCTGGCTTCAAAAACGCGCGAGAACAACGCTTGCGAACTACGCAATTCCTTGTCGGCCTCCTTGCGCCTGGTGATATCGCGGATGAAGCCGACGAAGCGGTGGCTGCCTTGCAGGCGCATTTCGGAAAACACGATCTCGACGGGCATTTCGCGCCCACTTCGATGCAAAGCCATAACCTCGACACCTTTCCAGTCGCGTGCACGCGCGCCCGTTGCCAGAAAGCGTGCTATGCCAGCTTGATGTGCGGCTTGAAAGCGCTGCGGCTGGATTCGCGCCAGCGGCTGCCCGACCAGTTCCTCGCGGGCGTAGCCGAACATCTCGCAGGCAGCTGGATTGGCGAAGCGAATGACGTGCCCTTCATCAACGATGAGCGCGCCGTCGTTGGTGGTCTCCCAGATCGAGCGGAATCGCTCCTCGCTCTCACGCAAGTTTTGCTCCGCCGACTTTCGTTCCGCGTGCCCGGCGGCAAGTAACAGCGTTGCCAGCGCCAGTGTGTAGATGTAGCTCTGCTGTAGCAGGATCGCTTCGACATCCGGCAGACCCGCGAACGGACCGCGACCCAGCAGGCTTGCGACAATGACAATCGTTGCAACGAGAAAATTAGTCACCGTGACGGCGCGCATACCGGTACCAAGCGCCGCCCATACCGCTGTCGGAAACAGCAACAGCACAAGTAAGTTTTCGATCCAGTACGGTGCAGGCCGTGCGGTGAACGTTGCCAAAGCGACCGCAACGGGGGTCAGCATCAGCAAAATTACCCGGATGTCACGGGCGTGAATTGGCGATGGACGGCGCCAGCAAATTATCAACGGCGTAATGATCACAATACCGATTGCGTCTCCCAGCCACCATGCCAACCAGGCGGTGGGTGCAGAGCCTGCCGCAAGCGAGCCGCTCAAAAGCAGTGCGAAGATCCCTGTTGTGGCGGCGATAGCCGTCGCGCCGAGCGCCACTGGCAATAGCAGCAATAACGAGTCGCGCACCTGATTCAGATTGACGTGTTCACCGGCAAATCGACGCATGAACAAAGCGCCTGCGACCGCTTCGAGGGTATTGCCAAATGAGATCAGTATCGTTGCTTCCCACCCTACTGGCGTGCTTGCGTTGATCGCAAACGCGCCTATCAACACGCCCGGCCAGATTTTTACGCCGTGCAACAGCAGAAACGCGAGAGCGATACCGGAAGGCATCCACGCGGTGGTGACACTGGGATGCACAGCGGCGAACGCCAGTCCAAGTTTGGCGGTAATGAAATAGGCGAGCGATAGAATCGCAATCGGCCCAATTAAATCGCTATGCTGTCGGATACGCGTCATGATCATGGATTATCCGAGGAACGATAAAACGCAGAATGAAATAAACAAGAATAATCAATCCGCCAGCACTAGCGCGGCTTTCAAGGCGCAATGACGCTGACAGCCGCACCAATGCTTGTTCTAATTTTTCATTATCGAGCAAGCTCCGCGCTCCGCCGTACATGACGAATCGCCTCATCATTGCGCCCCAGTTGCTCCATCAGGCGTGCCAGCGTCATGTGTGCATCCAGCGTCGGCTCCAGCGCCACACTGGCTTCCAGGTAGCTTTGTGCCTTTCCCCACAGGGCTTGGCGCATGCACAGCTTACCCAGGGTCGCCAGCAGCACAGCATCGCGCGCGTGCTGCCGCAGCCAG
>JBKJVA010000292.1:0-5539 GCA_046589675.1 Usitatibacteraceae bacterium | reverse complement strand
ACCGTCGTGCTTTCCACCCAGCACGCACCCGAGGTCGACCAAAAAGAGATACACGAAGCGGTGATCGAAACGATCATCAAGCCGGTGCTGCCCAAGAAATGGTTAAAGAATACGCGCTATCTGGTCAATCCGACAGGACGTTTTGTGATTGGTGGACCGCAAGGGGATTGCGGCCTCACCGGACGCAAAATTATTGTCGACACCTATGGTGGCGCATGTCCGCACGGCGGCGGCGCGTTTTCCGGCAAGGATCCTTCCAAGGTTGATCGATCGGCCGCGTATGCCGCGCGCTATGTGGCCAAGAACATCGTTGCTGCGGGTTTGGCACGCCAGTGCCAGGTGCAGGTCGCCTATGCGATCGGTGTGGCAAAACCGATGAACATCACCGTATACACCGAAGGCACCGGCGTGATTTCTGATGAGAAGCTCGCCGAGCTGGTTGCCAGGCATTTTGATCTGCGTCCAAAAGGAATTGTGCAGATGCTTGATTTGTTGCGCCCGATCTACGCCAAAACGGCTGCCTATGGCCACTTCGGCCGCGAAGAGCCTGAATTCACCTGGGAGGCGACGGATCGTGTTGCGCTGTTGCGCGATGCGGCGGGACTTAAGGGAGAACATAAAAAGGTGCTCGCCACTGTATAAAAAATTCCGTATAATGTTGACTCCGAGGAGCGCTGCGAACGATTCTTGAAATCGACCAGGCTCGGAACGAATTTGCAAGTGAATAACTGCGCTCGCATTCTTAATTGAATGCGGGCGTTTTTTATTGCGCTCGCGATTTCCAAATTACCGTAAGGAGTTTTTTATGAACGCAATTCTCAAGCCGCAAAATTTGATTGATAACGACTATCACGTCGCCGACTTGAAACTGGCCGATTGGGGCAACAAAGAAATCAAGATCGCCGAAACCGAAATGCCAGGCCTGATGGCGATTCGGCAGGAGTTCGCCGTCACCCGCCCGCTCAAGGGCGCGCGCATCACCGGTTCGCTGCACATGACGATTCAGACCGCAGTACTAATCCAGACACTCGAAGCGCTGGGCGCTCAAGTGCGTTGGGCTTCCTGCAATATTTTTTCTACGCAAGATCACGCCGCCGCCGCCATAGCCGCCAGTGGCACGCCGGTATTTGCCGTGAAAGGTGAAACGCTCGAAGATTATTGGGATTACACCCACCGTATTTTTGAGTGGAAAGACGGCGGCTACACCAACATGATCCTCGATGACGGCGGCGATGCAACCCTGCTGCTGCATCTGGGCACGCGCGCTGCAACAGATGCTTCCTTAATCGAGAACCCGAGCTCCGAAGAAGAGCGCATTCTTTACGCCGCAATCAAGGCGAAGCTTGCCATCGATCCGACTTGGTACGCCGTGCGTCTGAAGGCAATCAAAGGCGTGACCGAAGAAACCACCACAGGCGTGCATCGTCTGTATCAGATGGCTAAGGACGGCAAACTTGCGTTCCCCGCCATCAACGTTAACGATAGCGTGACCAAATCGAAATTCGACAACCTCTACGGCTGCCGCGAATCATTGGTCGATGCCATCAAGCGAGCAACTGATGTGATGATTGCTGGCAAGGTCGCGGTGGTGGCAGGTTATGGCGACGTCGGCAAAGGCTCCGCGCAAGCCCTGCGCGCGCTTTCCGCGCAGGTTTGGGTGACCGAAGTCGATCCGATATGTGCACTTCAGGCTGCCATGGAAGGCTATCGCGTCGTGACCATGGATTACGCCGTCGACAAGGCAGATATTTTCGTGACCGCCACCGGTAACTACCACATCATTACCCACGACCATATGGCGAAGATGAAAGACCAGGCCATCGTTTGCAACATCGGCCACTTCGATAATGAAATCGACGTTGCTTCGGTTGAAAAATACAAGTGGGAAGAAATCAAGCCGCAGGTTGACCATATTATTTTCCCGGACGGCAAGCGCATCATCCTGCTGGCCAAAGGACGCCTGGTCAATCTTGGCTGCGGCACCGGTCATCCGTCTTATGTGATGTCGTCGTCGTTTGCCAACCAGACCATCGCGCAGATCGAACTCTACTGCAACACCGAGAAATATCCGGTTGGGGTTTATGTGTTGCCGAAGCACCTGGATGAAAAAGTTGCGCGCTTGCAGCTGCAAAAACTCAATGCACAATTGACCGTGCTATCGGATCAGCAGGCGGCCTACATCCATGTGTCGAAACAAGGGCCATATAAGCCGGATTCGTACCGGTATTGATGCACTGTCTTGACTTACAGCCATTACGCCTCCAAAATGGCACCAAGTGGTTCCATTTTGGAGGCAAATCATGACTGTGAATCTTTCGATCAAGAATGTTCCAGATGCATTGGCGGAAAAACTTCGCGCACGTGCGGAGGGCAATCACCGTTCGCTGCAAGGCGAATTGATGGCGTTGCTTGAGGCCACGCTAGGTGCGCCGCGCGCAAATCAGGACCCAGCAACCTACATTGTAAGTAATCTTGCGCCTGAAAAATCGGGCGTTGGCGATTCCGCGTCTTCGTTTGCCGTGCAAACTCCCGTCAGCCCCACGTTGCGACAGATTTGGGATCAAGCACGCACCGAGCGTCGCGACGAGGGCCCATCCAGTCTCCAGTTGCTACGCGAGGCACGGGAGGAGCGATCGGCACATTTGATGAAACTTATCGATGCACCGGACGCCTATGCGCGCGCCCGCGCATTGCTTGGGCTCACAGGGGAGAAAGCGGCAAAGTCTCAAGCGGGCGTAGCGACCACAATCCCAACACCCCGGCGGAAATCGAGCGGGGTGGGCGAAGCGAGCCGTGCGGCCACACGACGAGCTAAACATGGCTGATGTCCTTGCTGGCGTGATCGATGCAGCAACGCTTGCCGGCATATTGTTTGGGGAGCCGGAAGCCGAAGGGCTTGACCTTGATTTTCGTCCGGATCAGATCGTCTCTACCATGCTGCTACAGCACGAATTCGCCAGCATCTGTGTCAAAAAACATCGTCGGGTCGGCCTATCCATCGAGACCGTGCTGGATAAATTCCGCCAATATGAATCGCTTGGCGTCAGAGTCGAGTCGGTATCGGCACCGGAAGTCGTTGCCGTCGCGATTCGTTATGGTCTTTCCAGCTACGATGCGGGTTATCTCTGGTTAGCCATGGTCAAGAATCTTCCGTTGCTCACGCTGGACAAGAAACTCGGCGTTGCCTATTCAAAAGCCTTGAAAGAAAGTTCGTGAAGGAAATCGCATGACCCCGCGCGACAAATTCATCTGGTTCATCAAAAACGACATTCTGCGCATGGACCTGGCCGAGCTCGATTTTGGCATCTACCGCACTTTCAATCTCAAAGACTGCCTGTGACCTCCAATCCATCAAATCCCGAAGACTCGCCCCCACGCAAGTTTTCCTTCGAGTTTTTCCCGCCGAAGACGGATGAAGGCACCGCCAAACTCCGCGACACAGTGCGGCAGCTCGCGCAGTTTCATCCGGCATTTTTTTCGGTCACCTTCGGCGCGGGCGGTTCCACGCAAGAGGGTACATTGTCGACGGTGCTGGATATTCGCGCAGCCGGGCATCATGCCGCGCCGCACATCTCCTGCATCGGTTCCACGCGGGAGAATATTCGTGCGGTCATTCATCGCTACAAGGATGCGGACATCCGGCACACCGTTGCGCTGCGCGGCGACTTGCCGTCCGGTATGGCAGTGGCGGGCGAGTTCCGGTACGCGAGTGATCTCGTCACGTTCATTCGCGAGGAAACCGGCGACCATTTTCATATCGAAGTCGCCGCTTATCCGGAATACCATCCGCAGGCACGAGGCGCACAGGAAGACCTGGAAAATTTCAAGCGCAAGGTCGAGGCTGGCGCCAACTCGGCAATGACGCAATATTTCTACAATCCCGACGCGTACTTTCATTTTGTCGAGCAGGTGCAGGCGATGGGCGTGTCGATTCCCATCGTGCCTGGCATCATGCCGATTGCGGGCTTCTCGCAGTTAGCGCGCTTTTCCGACGCGTGCGGCGCTGAAATTCCGCGCTGGGCACGTCGCAAAATGGAAGGCTACGGCGATGACACCGCCTCCATCCGCGCCTTCGGCCTGGATCTGGTGACGGAACTCTGCGTTAAATTGCTTGAAGGTGGCGCGCCGGGCCTGCATTTTTATACCCTCAATCAAGCGGGGTTGAGTTCCACCATCTGGCAGCGGCTGGGATTATAGGGCACCTGCCATTTTATTAGGATAGCGCCTGAAGAGCAAGCATTGGCGTGGCTTTCCAGTGTGTGCGCTCGAAACGCCGTGTCAGTGCTTGACTCCAGAGGCAATGCCGATGCAAACCCGGCAAACAAAGGCGTTCGGTCATATCCCCTGATCGAGACATCGCACTCGCGCCTTGCAGTGGGCAAGCGCTGTTCATTGTGAGACACTGACGCGCAACAATCGAAACCATCAGCGCACATCATGCCGTACAAAAGTCAGCGTAAAGGGTTACCTATGAGACACCTGAGATTACTAATATTGGGCGCGGCACTGCTAGGGGCAAGTGCAGTGACCCCGGTTTTGGCGCAAGAACCGTTGATGACCAATCGAACGACCGAATTGCGCGCAGCGCCTGATGATACGGCGACCGTCGTGAAACTATTGGCAGAAAAGGCGCCGGTGCAATTGCAGGAACGCAAGGGTGCCTGGAGTCGGGTGAAGAGCGCCAATGACACCGGCTGGGTGCGTATGATGCATCTGCGCGGCGGAGCAACGATAGCGTCCGATCAGCAGGCATCTGGCGGTGGCTGGCTGGCCAGCATGAATCGCCTGCTCAGCGGAAGTGCTAGTCGCACCAATCAGCGGGCACAGAGTGCGACAGTCGGTATACGCGGGTTTTCCAAAGATGATCTCGCGCAAGCAGAACTGAATCCAGCCGAATTCGCAAAACTGAAACGTTATCAGGCAAGCAGCGCAGACGCACAACAGTTGGCGGGGCAGGGATCATTGGCGTTCCGCAGCGTTGCTTACCTCGCGCAGGATGCGGTTGACGGTGCCAACGCAGCGGGAGCGAAAAAATGAAACCCACTTTCCTCAAATTGGTCAGTTTATGTGCGGTGTTATTGTTGTCCGGATGTGCGGGAATGCCGGATATGAAAAACTCGCCTTTCAACACGTCGTCCATCGCCGGGATGATTCCTGGCGGTAGCGCCGCCAGAGGCCTGATCGAACCCGGACTTGCCGCCGCGCAAAGTTACCAGGAGGCAACCCGGGATATTCCGGAAGCCGAAGAGATCGGCTTTGGTGAAAAAATCATGTCCGGCGTATTGGGGGCGGCACCTCTGTACGCAAACGACCGTATCCAGCGCTACGTCAATCAGGTTGGCCGCTGGATTGCGATGCATTCGGAGCGTCCCAATTTGCCCTGGCGCTTCGCCGTTCTGGATTCTCCGCTCGCAAACGCCGGTGCCGCGCCTGGCGGACAAATTTACATCACGACCGGTTTGCTGTTCCGGATGAGAAGTGAAGCCGAGCTTGCCGGCGCTCTCGCCCATGAAATTGCCCATGTCGTGCAGAAGCATCA
>JBKJVA010000051.1:0-4531 GCA_046589675.1 Usitatibacteraceae bacterium | reverse complement strand
CGCCGACGGACGTGCACACGACTGGCAGCCCGCAAGCCATCGCCTGCATAATGCCTTGCGGGACACCTTCGTTGCCATAGGAGGGCAGCGTAAAAATATCGAATGCAGAAAGCCACTCGGGCACATTGTCCTGATTGCCGACCAGTTTAACGACGTTATCGAGCTGTCTCGCGGCCGTTTTTTTCGCCAACCGCTCGCGTTCCGGACCGTCGCCGACAATCACCAATCGCCAATCTGAAAACGCCGCGAATTGTGTGCGCAGCAGTACCAATGCATCGAGCAAATCTTCATGGCCCTTCCAATCGCGCAAGGTGGCGAGGATGCCGATGGTGGGTCGGTCCTCGAGGCCGAGCTTGGCACGCATTGCGAGTTTGTCGAGTGGCTGATAGTAATCGAGCGCGATGCCGGTACGCACAGAAGTCATCCGCCCCAGCGCGTAACCGTTGTCGCGATGCAATTGCTGCCGAAGGGCTTCACCGGTGGTGACAATGTGTGCGGTGGCTTTGTCGTAGAGCCAGCGCGTGGAAAAGTGATTGTTGACCGGTGTCGAAACGTGGCGGGTGCGCACCAGTGCGGGCATGCCTGACAACGTCGCAGAAGCCACTGCCGCCAGCCAGCTATCGGTTGAACTGTGAGTGTTGATGACATCGTATTCTTTGCCTTGCCGCGCCAGCCAGCCGCGCAGCGCAAACAACGGGGCCAGACGCTTGGTTGCGATGGCCACGGCTTCAACCGGCACGCCCGCGCGTTTTGCTGCTGGGAAAATTTCAGCTTCTGCAGGGGTCAGCAACATCACCTGATGGCCGCGATCGAGCATGCCGCGCGCTTCGGTCAGGATGCGGATTTCCTGACCGCCCCAACCGAGGGATGATTCGGTGTGGAGGATGGCGAGAGGTTTCATCGCGCAACTAACAGCAAGTGCATCCAATTACAGCGCAGTACGGTCGGCATTGAACTAAGCGTTTCAATTGACAGGATGGAGAAGCTGGATTGTATCGTCAGGGCTAGAAAATCCGGCAATGCAATCTTATGCGTGATGCACCCTCAATTGTGTAAATTACACTTACGCCAATGGGAACTTCTAATAACCCCGTCGTCCCAGCGCCGGCTGGGACCCAGTCCTTCCAAGTGCTTGAAAATACGATGGGCTGGATTCCAGCCTACGCTGGAATGACGAACTTTTGAGGTTTTTAGAAGTTCCCACCACCTTAGTGGCACGTCATCGCTCAGTTTCGCCAAACCTTCACGGTTGGGCGACATGTCTCCGTCAGTGAGACTCTGCACGCGGATCGAACGCATCCTGCAAGCCGTCGCCAAAAAAATTCACCGCAATCACCGTCAGGAAAATCAGGGTGCCGGGATAAAAAGCCAAGGCAGGTGCCGAGGAGATCAGCTCCTGGGCATTCGTCAGCATGTTTCCCCAACTGGAGGTGGGCGGCTGGATGCCCAGCCCCAGGAAACTGAGGGTACTTTCGTACAAGATAATGGCACCGACCTGCAGCGTTATGGCGACGATGATGGGTGAGGCGGTATTGGGCAGCACATGAACGGTCATGATGTGCCAGGCGCTGGCCCCTTGCGCCCGTGCGGCCAACACATATTCGCGGGCCATCAGGCTCATGGTCGATGCTCGCACCAGACGTGCGACCGTGGGCCATCCGACCGCTGCAATGATGATGACGATTCGGTAGAAGTTTGCGGCCCCGGAGCGCGCGAACTCCTCGGAGAAACCGAGCTTTTGCAGATCGATTGCGGCGAACACGATCAGCAACGGCAGCAGGGGCAACGCAATCACGCCATCGGTCACGCGCATCAATACAGCATCGATGCGACCACGGTAATAGCCGGCCAGCAATCCAATCACGGTGCCGATCAGTGCCGCACTCAGTGCCCCGATAAAGCCGACCAACAGCGAAATGCGGCCACCGTACATGAGGCGCGCCACGACATCGCGGCCGGCCTCATCCGTGCCCAGCAGGTGACTGGCTGACGGCGCGCCGAAACGCGCCAGCAAGTTAGTGTCGTTGGCGTCGATACCCATCAACCGCTCATAAAGCGGCGCGGAAAACGAAAACAGCATCAACAGTAGCAGCACAATGCCGCAAAACATCGCGGCCCGGTTTCGCGATAGCCGCTGCCAACGCAATTGCCAGACAGACTGAGGGCGATCGGCAATCGTGGTGCTGGCGGCAACGCTATTGCCACCGGTGAGGGATAAGTCGGTCATGTCAAAGATATCCTCGGGTCGAGCCAGGCATAGGCGATGTCGGCAAACAGGTTGCATACGAGCGTTACTGCGGTGACAAACAACAACCCCATCAATGCCAGGTTGAAATCGTTGCCCATGATGGCGTCGTAAATGAGTTTGCCCATGCCGCGCTGGGCGAACATCGTCTCGACGATGAGCGCGCCGCCGAGCAGGCTGCCAAAGCTCAGGGCCAGCACCGTTACGACAGGAATCATTGCGTTGCGCAAGGCGTGGCGAAACACCACACGCATCGGTCCGGCACCCTTGGCGCGTGCCGTGCGGATGTAGTCCATGCGCAAGGTCTCGATCATCGATGCCCGGGTAAAGCGCGTGAATCGCCCGGTGTAGGCGGCGGTCAACGTTAATACCGGCAAGACCAGATACTTTGCATGGTCGAGCACGCCTCCCGGTCCGCTGATTGTGAACATGCCGCTGGCCGGCAGCCATTGCAGCCGGACCGCAAGCAGGAAAATCAACATCAACGCGAGAAAAAACACCGGCACCGAAATTCCGGCAAACGAAAACAAATTGATCGCGCGGTCAAGTACCGAATCTTTGCAGAGCGCTGCCACAATCCCGAAGATTATCGCCAGCACGCTAAACAACAGAAACGATACGCCGACCAGCTTGCCGGTCTGCAACAGTGCCGGACCGACGACCTTCAAAACCGGTTGTGTGTAGGTTCGCGAATAGCCGAAGTCGAGAGTCGCAGCCGCCTGCAGCCAATGGCCGTAGCGCTGGATGAGCGGCTGATCGAGCCCGTACTGCAAGCGCAGGCGGGCAACGTCCTCTGCGCTAAAACCCGGATTCGAGTTGACCATTTCATCGATCGGGTCGCCGGGCATGAGCCCGATCAGGCTATAAATCACAAACGACATCACCAATAGCACGATTGCGCTCTGGGCCATACGCGAGGCAATGAAACGGATCATGCTGTGCTCCCTTGCAAGTGCTTGGTCAGTCCTTGAAATGACACGCCGCAAGCTGCTCTGGTCTACCGGGTGCTGCGGCCAACACCGGTGCTTCGCTTCGGCAGATCGCCTGCGCCTTGGGGCAACGTGGATGAAACGCACATCCGGACGGGGGCTTCAACGGACTGGGCAAATCGCCCTGGATGGTGCGACCGCGGCTGCGGTGGCCCTGCCCGACGTGCGGAATCGCGTCGATCAAAGCGCGACTGTAGGGATGGCTAGGCCGCGCATAAAGATCTGCGCGGTAGGCCACCTCGACCAGGCGACCCAGGTACATCACCGCCACCCGGTCGGCCAGATGATGCACGGCACCAAGATCGTGGCTGATAAACAAGAAGCTCAGACTGCGCTTCTCGCGCAGTTCGCTCATCAGATTCATGATCTGGCTCTGGATCGATACATCGAGCGCCGACAGCGGTTCGTCAGCCACCATCAAATCGGGTTCGGGTCCCAACGCGCGCGCAATCGCGATGCGTTGCCGCTGTCCGCCGGAAAACTGGTGCGGATAACGGTTGAGCGCATCGATCGGCAAGCCAACCTGGGTGATCAGGTCACGGGCGCGTTGCTCGCGCTCGGCACGATTGCCGATGCCGTGAATGCGCAATGGCTCGGTGATCACGTCGGATACCGGAAGACGTGGATTGAGCGAGTCGTTGGGATCCTGAAAGATCATCTGGATCGCGCGCCGCGATGGCTTGCGCTCGCTTGTCGACATGCCGGCCATATTTTGTCCCTTGAAGCGAATCGCGCCAGCCGTCGCCGGATATAACCCTACCAACGCACGTCCCAACGTAGTCTTGCCGCACCCACTCTCGCCCACCAGCGCCAGTGTCTCTCCGGGGAAAATCAAAAAACTGACATCCGTCACTGCCTGCAGCAGGGGTGCCGGGCCGCGCTTCAACCAAGACGTTCGCGGCATGGCAAAGTGGACCGAGAGGTGGTCGACCTCCAGCAATGGCGTCGTCATGGCACCGCCCGAAAGCACGCGACAGCGTGATTTGGCGATAGCGCTTGCAGCGTGGGCACGTCATCGCGGCAGGTCGGCATTACCTGCGCACAACGGTCGGCAAATCGGCAACCCTGTGTCTTGAGGGCAAGATTGGGCATGCCGCCGGGGATGACCGGTAGCCGCGATTGCCGGTGGGCGAGATTGGGCAGGGTGTGAATCAGTCCCTGCGTGTACGGATGCCGGGGGGCCGCGAACAGTTCCGCCGTCGGCGCGCGCTCGACGATGCGTCCGGCATACATGACGACGATGTCGTCGGCCAGCTCTGAAACCACACCGAGATTGTGACTGATGAACTGGATCGCC
>JBKJVA010000150.1:0-3138 GCA_046589675.1 Usitatibacteraceae bacterium | reverse complement strand
CAGGCAGTTTGCCTCAATTTGCACGAAATTGTCCAGTTTTTCGCCGAAGATAAGGAATTCCATGAGTTGGGTTTTTGAGACACGTGTTGTATTTTCGTCTGTGACCTTCTTTACCCTCGACTGTCGTGCAAACTCGATATTTCTACCCCTTTTCCTCAGAAAAATTGGCAGTATTTTGACTATTGAGTTCGGTTAACAGATTTTAATGCTTAATAGGTACATTTTTAGCGATGATGTCACTCAGTGTGTTTTCGGAAATTATGCCCAGCTTGTTATAAATAATTTCGCCCCCGGGTGCAAACATCACTGTATGTGGCAACAGCCCCAAACGATTACCAAGCCGTTTCGAAAATTCGATTGCACCCGCTTCGTCGATCAATAGTGGGTAGTTAATATTAACTTTTTTTGCGAAGTTAGAGACATTTGACGACGAATCAGCGGCTATCCCAACAATTTGCAGGCCTTGCGGCGAAAATTTGGTCTGTAATCTCACCAAAATTGGGATCTCTTCTTTGCATGGGCCGCACCATGTCGCCCAAAAATTCACAATAAGCAGCTTTCGATCCCACTGACCCAAGGCCTGACGATTCCCATCGAGGGCCATGAATTTTGAACTGTACACGACGCCAGGACTAGCCAGGATCTCGTGAAGCTCCGTAGCAGATTTTCCGATCGGCGCGACGACCGTGGATCCGGCGCGATCAAGCCAAAGCGCGATTGCGGCTAACGTAACCAGCAAACACACGGCGACGACCAATAGGCGCTTTGCGGAATGGCCGTTCATTTGGCGGATGCCGTCGGCACGTCCGTGCTCACTTGGATTTTGTCAGTGCATCGATGAGCGACGGCGTCGCTCTCTCCGGCATGGTGGGTAACGTCCGCGTGAAACTGCCTTCGCGAGGTGCGCCGTCCGGAAAAACGACTTGCGAACTACCGGGCAAAAGCGTGATGGTTTGATGGAATGGCGGGTAACAAACGCCCGCGTCCGCACACCCTTGTGACGTAACCATCAACCGCAGCGGCTTCGCATCGGCCAAATTGACGCCCTTATGCAAACTTGCAACAGGCAGAAGTATGCGCACACTATCACGATAAATAACCGTTCGGCCGAACGTAGGATCCTGTTTCATTTTGCCCTTTGTAAGCGTTGGTATGCCCACTATGGCGCTCGTCGTCGGCTCGACTGCAAATTTAAATTTGCCACGGTACATGTAGTAGCCTTCGGCGATTTTGAAATTAAACTCCACCGTTTTTGAATCCTTACGACGCGCGGAAAGTTGAAAGGCCCGCTCCTGCGCCAGCAATTCAGGCTCGCCCGCATCTGTTACCACGACAGGCGCAACCACGGCTGCGGCCGGCGTCACCAATGCGCCTAGAAAAATCATTGCGAGCATTGCGCCATAGGGCCAGGGTAGTGTCGCTTGCTTAACTGGTTTCACAGGATTCACAGGATTCAATCGAAAAGGCAAAATTTGGACGACCGGGAGCGCCAGTTACCCATCGGACGATAAAGGGGTTGTTGCAATAATGAATCAGCCAACCTTGGGGCCCTTTACACCGGCATTTTCGTCGGGTACTGTAGCAATGAGGATAACTGCCCCAAAATCAGTAGACATCGCTGGAAGGCACAAGTTGGCGCAATTGCGTTAAAAAGTAAGGGAAATGAAATGCGAATATTGATCCTGAGTATTGTAATGGGATTCCCATTGCTGGAAGGCGCGGTGATGGTGACGCTCGGCCGCGGACACGGCGGCTGGGTGGTGGCATGGCTACTATTTGCGGCCATTGCCGGCATCGTCTTGATCAAGCAGGCACGGTTTTCCCTGGTCACCCGTTTGGCGGGTGAATTGTCGCGCGGCCAGTTTTCCCTGTCGGCAATAATCGACAGTTTTCGCACTGTCCTGGCAGGCTTACTGCTGATTTTCCCCGGCATAATTTCGGACGTCATGGCGCTGATACTGCTGTTGCTGCCGATCCGTGAACCCGCATATCAATATGCGGGCTTGCGTGCCGACCGAACCGTAGCGCCCCCTCGGGAAGTTGATCGCAGCGGCGTAATAGAAGGCGAGTTCCGCCGGGAACGTTAATCCGGACGGTGTTGAATTTGCGGCTGCAAAATAGTCAGTACGCTCGCCAGTGTCGGGTACTTCAGTACCAGTTTTAGTTCGCGCTTGACCCGCGCATTGCTGATGCGTCTCGATTCACGCATAAAGCTGAGCAGCATCGGGGCGATTTGCGCTTCTGCGTCCAGACGGCTTACACGCGGAGGGCGCGCCAAGCCGAAAGCATCCGCAACTTGATCGAAGTACTCGCCCATCCGCAACTGGCTATCATCCACCACGTTGAATACCCTGTACCTCTTTGGTCGCTGTTGCCGCATTGCCAGAACGACGGCGGCAGCGAGATCTTCGGCATGAATGTGGTTGGTGAATACGTCGTCGGTCTCTGTCAGTACCGGCGTGTGTCGCTTCAGTCGATCCAGCGGCAACCGATCGGTGGCATAAATCCCGGGCGCACGCAGGATGGTTATTGAGACACCATGCAAACGACCCCATTTCTGCAGGCGTTGCTCGGCGTCAACGCGGCGTTTGGCCCGCGCCGTTTCAGGCCTTGTCGGGCGCGTCTCATTGATCCACTCGCCGTCGCAATTGCCATAGACGCCGGTGGTGCTAATGTAGACAATCCGGCGTGGTAGCATCGCACGTCGCACTTGCGCAGTATGGCTGAATCCCCGGCGGGCGCGAAGCCGGGCGGCACCCAATGCCGCAAGCAGGTTTTCAGTATGGGTGTCGGACCTGCCAGTGCCGGGTGGGGGCGCGAAATGCAGGATCGTGTCGGCGTGCCCAGGCAATTTTTGCGGCGAACGCAAGCTGCCCAAATCACCCCGCACAAGTTGCACCCTAAATGGTTTGGCGAGTTTCGGATCGCGTGAAAGCGCGCTGCTATTTCGAATCAGCGCCGTAACCTGATAATGGCGGGAAGTGCTAAGCCTTTGGGCAACGCGTTTGCCGATATCGCCGAATCCGGCAATGAAAATGTTTTGCGCTTTTTTCATCTGAGCGCATCAGTATAGAGAATAGAAAACCCGAAACCGAAATGACTGCCGAATATCAAATTACCCTGACGCCCTCGGGCCAC
>JBKJVA010000258.1:0-6468 GCA_046589675.1 Usitatibacteraceae bacterium | reverse complement strand
GTTTGATCAGAATTACAAAAGTAGCAACAACAGCAGCAAAATGAAAAAGCGCCAGTACTGGCAGCGCGACGGCGCGCAATGGAAAATTATTTACGAAGGCACTGCGTCGTAATTTTTCAAATTCGTATTTCCTTAATTTCTGGAGCATTTATGTTTACCCAAACATTCGCATACAAGTCAGCGGCAATGTGCGCGTCGTTGTTCGTTTCTTTCGCGTTCGCACAGAAGCCGGCAGATTCTCCCACTGCTGCGGCCAAAGCTGTTCCCAAGGCGGCCTCAAAATCTTCAACTTGCAATCTCGACATCAAAGGAAACCCCGTGAAAGTCAAACTCACCACCTCGATGGGCGCAATTACCCTCGAACTCAACAGTGAAAAAGCACCCATCTCAACCGCCAATTTTGTGAAGTACGTTGAGAGCGGGCATTACAACGGCACCATCTTTCATCGTGTCATCGGCACCTTCATGGTGCAGGGCGGCGGCTTCACCAAAGACCTCGTGCAAAAACCGACCAACGCGGCGATCAAGAACGAAGCCGCCAATGGTCTCAAAAACGACAACTACACCGTCGCCATGGCACGCACCGGCGTGGTGGACTCGGCAACCACCCAATTCTTTATCAATGTCAATAACAACGATTTCCTGAACCATCAGGGCCCCGCCAACTTCGGCTACGCAGTATTTGGCAAGGTTGTCGAGGGTATGGACATCGTCGACAAGATCAAGGCCGTCAAAACCGGCGGCAAAGGCATGTTTCCGACCGATGTGCCCCAGGAGACGATTACAATTGACAAGGCGGAATGCATCTAGGGCCGCCTCTGTCGCATTGCTAAGGTGCGTAGCTTAGCGGTCATGATGTGGGCGCATTGAGCGGTCTCATGCGCCCCACTTTTTTCATCTCCGATCTTCACCTTTGCGCAGAACGACCTGGTATCACGCAGATATTCGAACGCTTCATTTCCGACACTGCACCTGCAGCAGAATCTGTCTACATTCTTGGCGATCTGTTCGAGTACTGGATTGGTGACGATCAACTTGACAGTGATTCGTTGGCGCGGGATGTAGCGCGGCAACTATCAGACCTAGCCACCCGTGGCACCAGGATTTATTTCATGCACGGCAATCGCGATTTTTTGATCGGTAGCCACTTTGCATCCGCAGCGAGCCTTGAAATCCTTGCCGATCCTGCCGTAATCGACATCGGGCCGACGCCGGTATTGTTGATGCACGGAGATACGCTGTGCACCGACGATGTGGCCTATCAAACGTTCCGGTCCGAGGTTCGCAGCAGTGACTGGCAACGCGCCATTCTCGCCAAACCGTTTGCCGAGCGCGTGGCGCTGGCGCAATCGCTTCGCTCACAAAGCGACATCGAGAAATCGATGAAACCCGACGCGATCATGGACGTCAACGCCAATGCTGTCGCTGCCACTTTTCGCCAGTTTGGCTATACCGCCATGGTGCATGGCCACACGCATCGGCCCGCCAGGCATGAAACTTTACTCGATGGGCATGCGTGCGTTCGCTGGGTTTTACCGGACTGGCACGAGGTGGGCGGGTTCCTGACACTTGCCAATGGAGCGTGGTACACAACCACGCTCAAGGCCTAGGTTACCTGACTGACCGGTCGCTGATGAGTCGGCAAACCACGCCGCAAATCTGCACAAATATCTTCAATATTTTCAAGTCCGACTGCCACCCGCAATAGTCCCTCGGAAATACCTGCAGCATCGCGCTCAGCCTGGCTCACGCGTGCATGAGTAGTCGTTGCCGGATGGGTGATGGTTGTTTTGGTGTCGCCCAGGTTGGCAGTAATGGAAATCATCTTCACCGCGTCGATCACGCGCCATGCCGCTTCGCGTCCGCCCTTCACTTCAAACGATACCACTGCCCCCTGTGCCAGCGCCTGCCGGTGCGCCAGTTCGTGTTGTGGATGGGAGGGCAAGCCTGCGTAGTGCACATGCGCTACCGCTTGCTGATCGACAAGCCAGTGTGCCAGCTTTAACGCCGATGACGACTGCGCCTCCATACGAATCCGCAGTGTCTCCATGCCCTTTAAACAAATCCATGCGTTAAATGGGGATATCGACGGACCAGCCGTGCGCACAAAACCGTAGATCGGCTCAATCAGCTTTTTGGACCCGCACACCGCGCCAGCGAGCACCCTGCCCTGACCATCGAGATACTTGGTGGCGGAATGGATTACCAGATCGGCACCCTGTGCCAATGGTTGTTGCAGCGCGGGCGTCAGCAGACAATTGTCGACCGCGAATACAGCACCTGCCTTGTGAGCGATTTCGGCAAGTGCCGGAATATCACAAATTTCGGCAAGTGGATTGGAGGGCGTTTCGCAGAACAATAGCCGCGTATTCGGGCGAACCGCTCTAGCCCATTCATCCACATTTGACGCTGATACCCACGACGTCTCAACGCCGAATTTTTTGCATATCTGATCGAACAGCGGCACCACGGTTCCAAACACACTGCGCGAAGAAATCATGTGGTCGCCACTCTTGAGCAAGCCCATCACCGTGCTTGCAATTGCAGCCATCCCGGTGGAAGTCGCCACGCACGCTTCAGCACCTTCCAGGGCAGCAAGGCGATCCTGGAACATCGTTACCGTCGGGTTGGTAAACCGCGAGTAAAGGTAGCCTGGCTCTTCGTTGGCAAATTTGCGTGCCGCCTCAGCAGCATTCTTGTAAACGAAGCTCGATGTCAGGAACAGCGCCTCAGAATGTTCCTGGAAATCACTGCGCAACTGACCGGCGCGGACGGCGAGCGTGTCAAAGCCAAATTTGTCGGGTTCTTGCGCCATCAATCGACCGTAGAAAAACCCAGATCGAGCTGGTTGGATTGTTGTCCTGCGCCGTCGGCCACTGTCTCGCCGTATCCTGCGGCCTCACCGTTGATGCGCTCGGTTCGATTTGCCTCAAGACCGGCAAGATATTCAGCCGATACGCCGCCGGTAATGTAATTACCATCAAAACAGGAAGCGTCAAACTGCTTGATATTCGGGTTACAGATACGCACATCCTCGATCAGGTCGGCGAGGTCCTGATAGAACACCTCATCGGCGCCAATTGCTGCTGCAATCTGTTTGGCATCGCGATTGGCGGCTATCAACTCAGAGCGCGATGGCATATCGATACCGTACACATTCGCAAATCTGACCGGCGGCGCAGCCGATGCAAAGTAAACTTTTTTTGCACCACAGTCGCGCGCCATCTGCACGATTTCCCGCGAGGTGGTGCCGCGCACAATTGAGTCATCGACCAGCAATACGTTCTTGTCCTTGAACTCTACCGCCATCGCATTCAGTTTTTGACGCACCGATTTTTTGCGTTCTTCCTGCCCGGGCATGATAAACGTGCGGCCGATATAACGATTTTTGATAAAGCCTTCACGATATTTGACCCCCAAAACCTGCGCCACTTCCACCGCAGACGGGCGGCTGGTATCAGGAATTGGAATGACAACATCGATTTCAAGACCCGGGTGTTCGCGTTTTATTTTCTCCGCAAGTGACCGGCCCATCAGGGATCGCGTTTCATAAACGGAAATCCCATCGATGACGGAGTCCGGACGCGCCAGATAGACATATTCGAAAATGCAGGGATTGAGGCTGGACGATTCAGCGCACTGTCGGCTGAAAAAATTGCCCGATATATCGATCAGAATCGCTTCGCCAGGGGCAACATCGCGCATGATTTCGAAATCCAGGGTATCGAGTGCCACACTTTCGGAAGCGACCATGAATTCGACGCCGCTCTCGGTTTCATGTTTACCGATAATCAATGGACGGATACCGTGTGGGTCGCGAAACGCCAGCAAGCCATAGCCTGCGATCATGGCGACAATGGCGTAGGCACCGCGCGCGCGCCGGTGAACACCGGCGACCGCGGTAAAAATAGCCTCCGGATCGAGCCTCTGCCCTTTCGCAGACTGTGTCAATTCATGCGCCAGCACGTTGAGTAGCACTTCCGAATCAGAATTGGTATTCACATGCCGCAAGTCGTCTTGAAATAACTCGCGCTGCAATTCTGCCGTGTTCACCAGGTTGCCGTTATGTCCCAACACAATGCCAAATGGGGAATTGACATAAAACGGCTGCGATTCGGCCGCGCTCGCGGCCGACCCTGCCGTGGGATAACGGCAATGTGCGATACCCATTTTGCCGGTAAGGCCACGCATATCGCGGGTGCGGAAGACGTCACGCACCAGGCCTTTGTCTTTATGCATATGAAACGTACGTCCATCAGCAGTCACAATGCCGGCAGCATCCTGCCCACGATGCTGCAAAACGGTCAGCCCGTCGT
Source organism: Usitatibacteraceae bacterium (assembly GCA_046589675.1). GTDB lineage: Bacteria > Pseudomonadota > Gammaproteobacteria > Burkholderiales > Usitatibacteraceae > UKL13-2. The sequence goes on along the minus strand of JBKJVA010000258.1, from coordinate 2,152 downwards.
ACAACAACTGATTGACTGGATTTTTCGAAACGATTCCAACGATCCCGCACATTTGAAAACCTTTATCGATTCAAGCTTGTTCAGACTTCCGTTATGTCAACGCAGCGCTCTTGGCCGGGGGCGCTTGCCGGTAAAAAATCCTGGAAGCCAGGCTCTGTGGCAGTAGCGCCCGTGCATAAAGCGCTGCAACCTCAACCGGTGGTGTCAATGTTGCATTTTTCCATAAGGCGGATTCAGGAAACTTGGTCATTCCCGCTGCCAACGCCAACACGATTACCACCAGCGCCCCGCGCAGCAATCCAACTATCGCCCCCAGTATCCGATCTAATCCGCTCAACCCCAATTTTCGCACGAGTTCCGAAAGCAGACTAGCCAGTAGTGCGGCAAAAATCAGAACCGCGACAAAGATGACAATCCACGCGACGACCGATCGATATACGGGTTCCGCCATCCAGTCGGCAAAATAGGGGGCCAAGGTCGCGCTGAACGCGTGCGCAAGGAAGAAGGCCACCACCCAGCCGACAATATTAATGGTTTCGCGAATAGCACCGCGCCATGCACCGATACAAAAGGACACCAGCATCACGACGATGATGGCGTAGTCAAGTTCGTTCATAGGCTACTGCAGCGGAACGACTTTGCCGTCACTGCCCGCAAGTTTTACTTCTGCAAGCGCGGAATCGGCTTTCTCGCGGGTGGCAAACGGTCCAACGCGGATGCGTGTCGCCGTTCCGCTCTTGATCGGGACGCTATCCGAAAACACCGGTAACTTCGCGTCTTTCATTTTCGCCATTGTCTGTTTGGCATTGTCAGCGTCCGCAAACACGCCCAATTGCACCGCGAATCCCTTTTTGGCTGTGTCGACCACTGCCGGAGCAGGTTTTACGACAGGCGCCGATTTATCCGCCGTGGACGCTACCTTTTTCACAGCCGCCGTATTTACGGTGGCATCCGTAGCTGGTTTTGCCGGTTCGCTCAACATTGCTTTGTCGGGGCCAGCAGCGACTTGCGGAGGACGGACTGCCGACGGGGTGGGAAGCACTGGTTGCCCTTCTTTTGCCGGCACCTGAACAGAAATCTCCTGTTTCTTAAGCGTCGAACCAGCAGAATTGCGCTTGGGCTCGCCATCAAAAATCATCGGCAGGAAGACGATCCCCAATAAGCCGATGGTGGCGGCACCGATGAGACGTCGCCGACCGCGACGTTTCAATTCGATTTCGGTTGCGCTTAGTGTTGTAGTAGAGTTTTTCGAAGCCATGTGCTTTTCATATTATTGCCGATTCGTCACCAAGCACCGGGCCCTAACCCTAATGTCTACTTGATAGCGTTGAGTACGTCCGCCACCGTAAAGAACGATCCGAACACCAAAATTCTATCATTCTGACCGGCCCTCTCCCGCGCAACCGTAAATGCGCCGGGGATGTCCACATGCTGCGAAATTTTTCCTTCTGCACCATGCGCGCGTAGTTTTTGCGCCAATACTGCAGAAGACGCCCCACGCGTACCGGCTGATTTCTCGAGTCCCGCCACGCACCAAAAATCAATTCGGCTCTTGATGCTCTCGATCACCTGATCGATATCCTTGTCTTTGAGCATGCCAAAAACCGCATACGTGTTTTCAAAATATCCCATTGTGCCAAGCGCATCGTGGAGGGCAAGGGCGGCATGCGGATTGTGCGCAACATCGAGCACTACAGTCGGTCGGCCGGGCAATACCTGCATGCGGCCAGGCCATTCCACTTCAAGCAGGCCACGTTTGACTTGGCCTTGCGATACCGGCAGTTGTTGGCGCAGCGAATCGAGTAGTGCCAGGGCAGCCGATGCATTTTTCAATTGATAATTTCCGCGCAATGCCGGGTACGGTAGCGAATGGCGGGTGGTATAGCGGCCGAAGAATTGCCACTGTGTGTCCATTTTCGAATAACGAAAATCCCGATTTAGCAGTTGCAGGTCGGTGCCGATCTGCGCGGCATGCGCCAACAATGTTGCCGGCGGATTCAAATCGGCAAAAATCGCCGGGCGGCCCACACGGTAAATATGCGCCTTCTCCCAGCCAATTTTCTCAATCGTATCGCCAAGATAGGCTTGGTGATCGAGATCAATACTCACCACAGCGCTGGCGTCGGCATCGACAATATTGACCGCGTCGAGT
>JBKJVA010000119.1:0-11334 GCA_046589675.1 Usitatibacteraceae bacterium | reverse complement strand
TACGGCGCTGCTGCCATCGTGATGGCATTCGATGAAAAGGGCCAGGCGGACAGCTATGAACGCAAAATTGAAATATGCGCGCGTTCGTACAAAATCCTCACTGAAGAGGTCGGCTTTCCCGCTGAAGACATCATCTTTGATCCCAATATCTTCGCCGTCGCCACCGGCATCGAAGAGCACTCAAATTATGGAATGGACTTCATTCGCGCTAGCGAATGGATCCGCAAAAATTTGCCCTATGCAAAGGTAAGTGGTGGTGTGTCGAATGTGTCATTCTCGTTCCGTGGCAACGATCCGGTGCGTGAAGCGATTCATACGGCATTTCTTTACCACGCCGGCAGGGTTGGCATGACCATGGGTATCGTCAATGCGGGTCAACTTGGTGTGTATGACGACATTCCAAAAGAGTTGCTTGAGTGCGTGGAAGATGTGCTCTTTAATCGGCGCAATGATGCGACCGAACGGCTGGTGGAATTCGCTGACCGGTTCAAGGGCCAAAAGAAGGAGCAGATCGAAGACCTGGCCTGGCGCAACCAGCCCGTCGGTACGCGCCTCACGCACGCGCTGGTGCGCGGCATCACCGAATACATCGTGGTCGACACCGAAGAGTCGCGGTTACAGGTGAAAGCGGCCGGTGGCCGTCCGATCAATGTGATTGAAGGCCCGCTGATGGACGGCATGGGTGTGGTGGGTGACTTGTTTGGCGCGGGAAAAATGTTCCTGCCGCAAGTGGTGAAATCGGCACGCGTGATGAAGCAGGCGGTCGCGCATCTGATCCCGTTTATTGAAGAAGAAAAGCGCCTGATGGGCTCGGAGAATGCCAAAGCCAAGGGCAAGGTTGTGATGGCGACCGTCAAGGGCGACGTACACGACATCGGCAAAAATATCGTCGGCGTGGTGATGCAATGCAATAACTACGACGTGGTTGATCTCGGTGTGATGGTGTCCTGCGAAAGGATTCTCGACGCCGCCATAAAAGAGAAGGCCGATATCATCGGCCTCTCCGGCTTGATCACACCGTCGCTCGAAGAGATGAGCCATGTGGCAAAAGAAATGGAACGGCTGGGCTTCACGATTCCACTGCTCATTGGTGGTGCGACGACTTCACGCACGCACACCGCTGTCAAAATAGAGCCCTTCTATCGCGGGCCGATCATATGGGTGCCGGATGCGTCCCGCGCGGTGGGGGTGTGCAGCAATCTATTGTCTGACGAGCTCAGGGATAACTATGTTGCCGGGGTGCGCAGCGATTACGTGAAGGTACGCGAGCAGCACGCCAATAAGAAGGGTGTCAAGCTGGTGTCGCTCGCCGCAGCGCGAAACAACGCTACGAAAATTGACTGGGCGAATTACCAACCTCCAGTACCATCCTTCATCGGCACCAAGACGCTTTTGAACCATCCGCTGGAAGAACTGGTTGCATTTATCGACTGGGGTCCGTTCTTTCAAACCTGGGACTTGTGGGGAACCTATCCGCAGATTCTTGACGACCCAACCGTCGGCGAGGCGGCACGTGAAGTGTTCGAGAATGCCCAAATAATGTTGAAGCAGGTCGTGAAAGAAAAATGGCTCGTCGCCAATGGCGTGATTGGTTTCTGGCCAGCCAATCGTGTCGGTGACTCTATTGATACCTATGTCGATGCGGCTCGCACGACGGTCGCGCAGACATTCCACCATCTGCGGCAGCAAAACGAAAAGCCGCCGGGCAATGCAAATCAATGTCTGGCCGACTTTGTGGCCCCAGAAACGACCGGTCTGGCAGATTTCATCGGCGCGTTTGCCGTGTCAACGGGATTCGGCTGCGAAGAGCTTGCGCAAGCGTACGCCGCCGCTAACGACGATTACAACGCCATCATGATCAAGGCGCTGGCGGATCGGCTGGCCGAAGCATTTGCCGAGCATCTGCATTGGAAGGTGCGGCATGACTACTGGGGTTATGCCAAAGACGAAGCGCTCAGCAACAGCGATATGATCGCCGAAAAATATGTGGGCATACGTCCTGCGCCGGGATACCCGGCGTGTCCAGAACACAGCGAGAAAGGGCCGCTTTTCGAAATATTGAAGGCGTCAGAAGATGCGGGCATTACATTGACCGACTCATTCGCGATGTGGCCCACCGCGGCAGTTTCCGGATTCTATTTTTCGCACCCGCAATCGCAATATTTTGCGGTCGGGAAAATTGATCGCGACCAGTTGGCCGATTACGCGCAGCGCAAAGGTTGGGATATCGCGATGGCCGAACGCTGGTTGGCGCCCAATTTATAAACCGGCACCAAGCACAAGGTGATTGAACCATGAGGGAATTCCCGCCCCCAAATGAGAGTCGAGCCATCTCGGATGATCGGGGATATGTTCATGCCCAAGTTACAATTGAAGACATGAAATCGTATTTGCTGTCCATTGTCGCCATTTTTAGTGCCGCCGTGCCGGGTACGTTGCTGGCGTGGTGGGGTACGTCAGCTCTCGGTTTGTCGGGCATTGCGTTGGCGCTCGCAACCGTTGTCGCGGGGATGGTATTGAGCGTGGCGTTTTTCGCCGGGTTGATCGCGCTAGGCCGCGTATTCAAGTTCATCAAGTAGCTGGTGTCGTGTTGCAAAGCCAACGCGCCTTCGTAGCCGAATTTTCTGGTCAGGTGTAATATTAAATTTTCCATCCCCGAGGAGAAGCGTATGTCCCGCTCATTCAATATGCGCATTGCCGCGCGCACATGGGGGCTGGTGGCACTGTGCGCGTGGGCAATTTCTGGTCCCGCCGTCGCAGCCACATCGGCAATTGTCGATACCGTATACGTGATAGATGCGCAAAAGCGCAATGCCATCATCTGGGATACGCGAAGCGCGGCGATGTACAAGCTAGGCCACATCCCAGGTGCTGTCAATATTGGCGATATCGGCCTTGAATTGCGCGATGAACATCGGGAAGATTACATTGCACTTGCTCGAATCGAAAAACTTCTGGGCAACGCAGGCATCGACCCTTCGCAAGAAATTGTCGTCTACGGCTTCAAGGGCAATCCTACCGTTTACTTTGGTCTTGTGACCCTGCAGTATTTCAATGCGGCCAATGCAAAGATTTATCACGGCGGTATCGACGACTGGAAAGCGGCCAGTCAGACACTGGCAACCGAGCCCAGCAAGCTTCTGCCCGTGACGTTGAAGATCAAGGTCCGACCGGAACTGATGGTCGGCACCGCTGAAGTGGTACGAAAGCTCAAAGACCCGAAAGTGCAAATCGTTGATGCGCGCACACCAGAGGAATATCGGGGCGAAGACATTCGCGCCATCCGCGGCGGACATATTCCGGGCGCAATTCCGATTCACTATATGGAAAACTGGGTCGATCCGGATACACCGGCCAAACTTGAAAAGAAACTGGTCAGCAACAAGGATGGAATGAATCTCAAACCGCGCAAGCAATTGCAGGCGCTTTATTCAAAACTCGATCCGGAAAAGGAAACCATCGTCTATTGCCAGAGCGGCATTCGTGCATCCGAAACCGCGACGATACTCTCGGACCTTGGCTTCAAGAATGTCCGCGTTTACGATGCGTCGTGGATCGGTTACGGTAGCACGCTGGATGCGCCGGCCGAAGACGTGACCTTTTTTAACGTTGGCAATATGCAGGCCAGGGTGAACGGAATGCAAAAGCGTATCGACAATCTCGAAAAAGAACTGGCGGCCTCCAGGACGGTGAAATAGCCCGGCAACTATTTCGATGTGAGGGTCTCGTCCCGGCCAAAAATCCAGGTGCGGGTGATGTGCAGAATATCGGTATCGCCTTTAAAGCTATCCGGAAAATTGTCGAATGGTGCCGACAGCATAACGATGCGCCTGGCGGCCTGGTCGAGAATCTTGCTGCCGGATGAACGATTGACCTTGATATCTTCTACTTCGCCGTTGGCTTTGATTGCCACCGTCAGTTGTAATTGCCCCTGCAAACCCCTTCCCCTGGCCTCTACTGGATAGTTGAGATTGCCGACGCGTTCGATTTTCTGGCGCCAGTTTTCTACGTATCCCGCAAAACGATATTCCATGGTGCGTCCGCCTACGAATGAACGCTTGGGGCGTTGCTGATACGCCGAATGCTCGCGTGCCAGTTCCGCTTCCAACCGCTGTATCTCCATGGATTGTTGTAGCAATTGGGCAGCGCTTAAGGGCTTTGGCGCACCGGACGGTTGCTGATTGATTTCCCCCTGCAACACCTTGGCGCTGGATTTTGCCTGGGTCATCAGCATTTTTACTTCTTGCTCAAGCTGTCTGACGCGTTGTTGGGCAATTTGCTCGTTCTTCGCGGCGGATTGATCAACTGCCGGCAGCGGCGTTTTGGCGCGGCGCTTCTCATCGGTATTGCCGCCACCATCGAGATTGGCCTGGGCTAATGCATCTGCCTTGATCGGCTTGTTGGTCGATTTTGCATTGACCAAAACAACATCCATCGCATTGTGCGGCGGCGTAAAGTTCCTCGGATCGAAAATCTTTCCGCCAATGGCAAGAATAAGAAACAAGTGAATGGAGACCGACGTACACACCGCAATTTGCGTTGGCACGGAAACGGCAAGTATTTTCTGTATGGACAGAAACACCGGCGGCGGCGGCAGGGCTGCCACCGCATCGAGCCGGGCGTCGAGTCGGTCGTTCCATTGGCGGGCAAGTTCGCGGGGTTTATCGAGCATCGCGACGGGCGGAAAAAGCATTCCTTGATTCTAAGGCCTTATGTCGATTCAGGCGACGCGACGAGTGAAAATTCGCCGGACACTTCCCAATAATTCAGCGCCCCCACCTGCACGCGGACGGGCGTTTTGGGAGGTAATTCCGGATTTTTCGCAAGTTTAACGACCAGCGGCAAGCCGTTGGCGCGCACCAATTCGTCGCGAATCATCGCGCCGTCGAAATGGCTGATCGCCTCTTGCTCAAAATAACGCAAGCACCAATAGCGCTCCAGATTGCGCTGGAATTCGTTGTAAGCATCGTAGGTCAGATCAAATCGGCGCGCGATTTCGTTGAGTACCGGTGAACGCTTCGGGTACGGCGGCGATTCATGGCGGAGGAGCGCGATAAGCTGCCGCTGGTTAATTAAATCCACATAGCGGCGCAATGGTGAGCTCGACCACGCATACTGTGCAACACCCAAGCCCTCGTGCGGCAGCGCGTCGGTGGTCATGCGGGTTTTCATGTTTTGCTGCACGCGATAAATTGCCGCCACATCATTGTCGGCCAGCAGTTTGCCCCATTCGCTGTTGACGAAAATCATCAGTTCGGAAACGACGGTATCGATCGGATTGCCGCGTTTGCGGGTGGTGATGGAGACACGTCCGTCATCGATCTCAAAATTGTAGTCGACCCGGTCCTGCTCGTTTTCGTTCCTGCCACGTCTGGCTGCCAGCGCTTTTGCGACTTTATGCAGCAGAATCAGCTCTGTGCCAAACACACCGTCGGCCACGCCGTTAATGATCGCTGTTTCATCGAAGTAGCTTTCAAGATCGCCGATGCGCAAATTCTTTTCGATGTGCACACGTTCAATGACAGTCCGTGTGGTACTTAATACAAATGTCTGCGTCGAAAACGTTGCGTAATACGAAACAGTTGGGCAGAGCCGCCCTTCGGCCAGTGTCGCATGCACCACCGCCGCGCCGGGCAACATGGTGATCTTGTCGCCGGGGAAATAAACGGTGGAGAGGCGATCATTGGCGAGCTTCTCAAGTGCACTGTCGCTGCTGAAATAAAGCGCAGGAGAAGCAATGTGGATACCGATTTCGACATGGTCGGCGTCGACATGGGTTATCGAAAATGCATCATCAATTTCGGTCGTAGTGGCATCGTCGATGCTGTAGGCACGCACCTCTGCCACTGGCAATTTTTCGAGTTCGCTCGCATCGAGCAGGCCGTCGATTGTTCCCCTGTATTCGCGCCCTCGCGGAAAATAATCCGCCAGAAACTTGCCCACGTGATAATCGTGTTGCGCCGTTTCCCGGTTCGGCCATGCGCCCGCCTGAAAGAACAACAGCGGCAGCGAGGTATGCGTTTCCGCCACGGCCATTTCACAGGCTTTCACCAGCAGGGTATTACGGTCGGGGTTGTAGAGCAGCGTATCCCGATGCGAGCGCATCTCGTCGGGCAACACGCCAGTCTTCAATTGCGCGACCCAGCCTGCCATCTGTTCCGCTTCGCGCTTCTTTCGGTCGATTGAGGCCAGTGCCGCCTTGAGATTTTCTTCAGGTGCAGCCTGGTAGCGCCCCTTGCCGCGCTTATAAAAATACATCGGCGCGCCATGCAACTTGAGTGTGGCGGCGGCGGCCTCAATGGCGGAAGCCTTGTGGCCAAAATATTCCTTCGCCAGTTCCTCGCAGCCAAATTCCTCCTTGCCACACACCTCCCAAAGAAAATCAGCGTCGATCTCTGCGGCCAAGGCTTCAGCCGTCGGCAGGAATTGTTCCAGCGCAGATTCAAAACGCAACACCACGGCATTAGCCTTTATCTTGCTGCGCTTGCCCGAGATGGATTCAATTTGTAAAGACGTGCCGATATCGGACATCACGTGCCCGACTTTGAAACCGCCGTCTTCTTCGAAAAAAACATTCATCGTGTTTGCGTCTGAGCCTGATTCTTGCGACGTCCGACTCATGTTTTCCCTCTCCCGCCTGCGGGAGAGGGTGGCCGACAGGCCGGGAGAGGGGACTTGCGAAATGGGTTACCAAAAGGGAGCGCAATTATACCGGGCGGGGTCGTGCATAATTCTTGCAGAGAGGAAACAATTCCATGCCTGCACTATTTCAAAACGCGATAGCCGTCGCGCCACACGTTGCTGCTGCCGAAGCAGCGGCCCATATTCTGCGCGAGGGCGGCAACGCCATCGAAGCGATGGTGGCCGCCGCAGCGACCATCGCCGTGGTCTATCCGCATATGACGGCCATCGGCGGTGATGCCTTCTGGTTGATTCACGACCCGGGAAAATTGCCCGTTGCCATCGACGCCTGCGGTGCCGCCGCCCAGACGGCCACGCTCGATTTTTACCGGCAGCAGGGTGTCGAGTCCATTCCCGTTCGTGGGCCACTCGCCGCCAATACCATTGCGGGCACGATTTCCGGCTGGGACGCGGCGCTGGAAGTGTCGCGGAGCTGGCGGGGAAAGATGCCCGTGTCGATGCTGGTTGCGGATGCGATCACGCGTGCGCGCGAGGGGATCATCGTTACCAACAGCCAATACGCGAGCACATCGGCCAAATTGGTGGAGCTGAGCCCGCAGCCGGGCTTCGCGGAGACTTTTCTGGTGAACAAAGCTGCGCCCGCCGCAGGGTCCCGCTTCGCAATGCCGCGCCTCGCGAATACGCTCGAATATCTCGCCAAAGCAGGGTTGGCGGATTTTTATCGCGGTGATATTTCGCAAAGTATCGCCAAAGATCTCGCCAGCGTCGGCAGTCCGGTTTCACGCGATGACCTGGTAAAACATGAGGCGCTTTATCGCGAACCATTGACCGTAAAACACTCGCTGGGCGCGCTCTACAACATGACCCCACCCACGCAAGGCGTGGTGTCGCTGTTGATTCTCGCCATCCTCGACAAAATCGGCTTGAAAGGCCTCGACCCGCTCGGTGCCGATTATGTACACCTCTGCGTGGAAGCCACCAAACAGGCGTTCGCGATTCGCGACAAGTACGTGACCGACCCAGCCGACATGGCCGTGCACGCGCAGTCGTTGCTTGACGACGATATCGTTGCCACGCTCGCCGCGAAAATAAAGCGCGACCGTGCCGCGCCCTGGGGCAAAAATACCGCCCCGGGTGACACCGTATGGATGGGTGTCATCGACAAGGAAGGCCGCGCGGTATCTTTCATTCAATCGATTTATCATGAATTTGGCACTGGCATTGTGCTTAAAGAGTCGGGCATCAACTGGCAGAATCGCGGTGCCAGTTTTTCGCTCGATCCAAAGGCGTTACTGGCTATCAAGCCCGGCAAGAAGCCATTCCACACCCTCAACCCCGCACTTGCCATGTTCAATGATGGTCGGGTGATGCCCTACGGCACCATGGGCGGCGATGGCCAGCCACAGACGCAGTGTGCGGTGTTCACCCGTATCGCCAACTTTGGCATGAACCCACAGGATGCGATTGCCGCACCGCGCTGGCTGCTGGGGCGCACCTGGGGGAATCCGTCGGATACGTTGAAATTGGAATCGCGGTTTGATGCAGCGGTGTTTGAGGGACTGCGCGCGCGCGGGCATGAGGTTGAAAAGCTTGGCGAGTTTGATGAGAGCGTAGGGCATGCGGGGGCACTTATCCGATCGCGTGATGGGGCCTTGACGGGTGGGTTTGATCCGCGCAGTGATGGGGGGGTGGCGGGGTTTTGAGGTGTAGCTTTGGCGATGGCTCCGTTTCAGTTGCTGCCACTCAGCGCCCGCCGACTGCGTCCGAACGGATAGATAACCTTGCGCGCTCTGGCGCGAAACGCCGCCGCCGCGACCGGTTTACTCAATAACGGACAAGTCGGATTGCGATAGCCGCCGGTTTCTAGCGTTACGTCGTCGGCGTTTTCTGACCACAGCCCTCCACGCACGGGGCGAAACAGCCACTGCACGTATCCCTCGCGCGAGGCCGAGTGAATCAGATCGTCACTGTCCGGAACGTCGGCGACAATCGGTGAGTCGCCGTCGATGGAAATTGGCGATGCGCCGAATGCATGCATGCCCATCACTGTTTCGTGTGACTCCGCACCCGGTCGCGCAAACGGCTTTGCCTCAATGCGTTCAAGATTCCAGGCACCCAGTTCCCAGGCCGTTTCGAGCGTCTCGTGATCGAGATCGTCGAATCGGTCCCAGCGTTCATTTACCTGCAAGGCCGAACTCGGTACCGATTGAAATCCTACGGCGTCCGAATCCTCGGTAAGCCGGACCTCGATGAGGCCATGCCAATGCAGCGTCAACACGATGGGCGTGTTGGTGTGCGGGACGGCCGCGAGAGTGACTGCCACCAGCGGCAGGCGATTGGAAATCATTTGGGTTTCAATCACTTTAAGTAAATTCATGTTGGTCTCCATGTTCAAGTTGCGCGAGATGGAAAATCAAATCGTGAAGTCACATGCGCATTCATTTCGCCATGAATTCATTGGCCCGTGTTGCTAGCAAACCGGGGCGTTGGGTGCTAGCGTGGCGGTTCGCAGCGCGATAGATCCCAAGATTGCCAGCAAGGCGGGGGACACGGTGGCGTTCGAAGCGACATTTTTTCCTGTCATTTCGAACCTGGCTTCATCGGGTGAGAAATCTGCTTTTTTAAGGGATATTGCAGAAGCAGATTTCTCGCGTTGCTCGAAATGACAGTTGTGAGGATGACCGGGCGACGCTGAACAACGTTGGCGCAAGGCGTTGTGATACATTCGCAGCGCCATGCCGGAAAAAATCACCAACCAAAAAATCATTGAACGTTCATTAGCCAGCGTGTGGCATCCGTGCACGCAGATGAAGCACCACGAACAGTTTCCCTTGGTTCCCATCGCCCGTGGCGAAGGCGTATGGCTGATTGATTTTGAGGGTAAGCGCTATCTCGATGCGGTGTCGTCGTGGTGGGTGAATCTTTTCGGTCACGCCAATCCGCGCATCAACGCGGCATTGAAGGACCAGCTTGATCAACTCGAACACGTGATGCTCGCCGGTTTCACGCATGAGCCGGTGGTGCAACTCTCCGAACGCCTGGCCAAACTCACCGGACTCGGCCACGCCTTCTACGGCAGCGACGGCGCCAGCGCGGTGGAGATCGCGCTGAAGATGAGCTTTCACTATTGGCGCAACACCGGCAAGAGCGACAAGAAAAAATTTGTCAGCCTGCAAGGCAGCTACCACGGCGAGACCATTGGCGCCTTGTCGGTCACAGATGTGGCGATCTTTCGCGATGCCTATGGCCCGTTGCTTAATAACAATTTGCGCGTGCCGTTCCCGGCTACCGAAAACGTAGAACCAGCATCCACGGGCATCACGGCGGCAAATAGCCCTGTGAACCCCGCTAGTGCTAGTGTTTTACTTGAAACTCTGCTGGCGGAGCGGCACCATGAGATTGCGGCGTTCATTATCGAGCCGCTGGTGCAAGGTGCCGCTGGTATGCGCATGTATCACCCGGATTACCTCAAGCGCGCACGTGCACTTTGCGATCAATATGACGTTCACCTGATTGCCGATGAAATCATGACCGGCTTCGGGCGCACCGGCAGCATGTTTGCCTATGAACAAGCCGCTATCGTGCCGGATTTTGTGTGTCTGTCCAAGGGTCTCACGGGCGGTTATTTACCGCTCTCCTGCGTGTTGTCGAGCGATGCCATCTACGCCGCGTTCTATCACGACGATGTCACCCGCGGCTTCCTGCATTCGCATTCGTACACGGGAAGCGCCCTCGCTTGCCGGGCTGCGTTGGCGACGCTGGATATCTTTGAGAGTGATGCCGTGATCGCCAGCAATTACGGCAAGGCAAAGCGATTTTCAATGTACGCAGAAGCGATTCGCCAACATAGGAATGTCGAGAACTTCCGGCACTTGGGGATGATCTGGGCGTTCGAAGTAAAGGCTCCCCAACCCACATTCGCCCGCGAATTCTTTGCAGCAAGTTTGAAGCGTGGCGCGCTGTTGCGGCCGATTGGCAATACCGTTTACTTTATGCCGCCTTATGTTATCGAGGAGGACGAATTTTCCTGGCTGGTCGAACAGACGATCGCCGTCATCAACGAGGTTTGTCCGCAATGAAATTTCAGTATGTTGTGTGTTGCTTCGCGCTGTTGTTTGCCGCAGCGACAAACGCCCAAACTCTGCCTCCTGCTGTCGCTGACGCTCTCACGAAAGCAAAAGTGCCGCTTGAAAACGTAGCTGTTCTGGTCAAGGAGGTAGGCGCGAAAGAGACGTTACTCACGTTTAACGCAAGCAATGCCATGAATCCAGCGTCCGTCATCAAACTGGTGACCACCTACGCCGGACTCGAATTGCTTGGCCCCAGCTACACCTGGAAAACCGAGTTCTATAGCGCAGGCGAGGTGCGCGGCGGGATCTTGCTAGGCGACCTGGTATTGAAGGGCGCCGGCGACCCCAAGCTCACGGCGGAACGCTTTGCCGCGATGGTGAAACAACTGCGTGATCGTGGCCTTGAAGACATTCAGGGCGATCTGATTCTGGACCGTTCATTTTTTGAAAACGGCGTGCACGATGAGGCCGCGTTCGACGGTGAGGCGTTGCGGGCGTACAACGTCGGGCCCGATGCGCTGCTGCTTAATTTCAAGACAGTGCGCTTTTTTTTCGCGCCGACACTGGATAACAAGTCCGTTGCCATCTCGCCTGACGTCAAACCCGCACAGCTTGAAATCAT